>NZ_JACBWZ010000661.1 GCF_013870595.1 Streptomyces sp. WELS2
CGGGACCCGCGGGAGCCAGGAACTCCAGCCAGGAGTGGCGGCGTACGCACGCGGGGACGCTCGCGCACTGCCAGGCCACCAGGTCCAGGGCGACCTCGCAGACGGCGGCGACCAGTAGCACCGTCAGGGTGAGGGCGGCCAGCCGTACCAGGAGGCCGTAGAGCCGCACGGTGCGCGGCCGGCCGGAGGCGGCGGGGCGCATCCAGTGGGCGAGGTTGACGACCATGAACGGCAGCAGCAACAGCCACAGGGCGCGGCTGCCGTCACCGGAGGTGAGGTTGCACCAGACGTACGCCTCCCGGACCGGGCCGCCGCACGGCTCCCGCCCGGCCGGGGCGGAACCGTCCGCACCGGCCTCCGCGGTGTCCTCGACGTCCTCGACGTCCTCGGCGCGCCGGAAGACGGCAGCCGTGTCGTCGCCGAAGATCCGGACCGTGCGCGGATCGCCGAGCATCTTCTCGGGTGTGGTGCCGCCGACCCCGTGCACCAGCAGCTCCAGGTCGGTCTCCGGCTCCGCCGGCCGTCGCGCCGGCCACCGCTCCGTGCGGCCCTCGTGGTCCGCCGGGGGCGGATTCCCTGAAGGAGGTTCCGCTGGGGTCCGGTCGCCGTACCGGTCCGCTGCCGGGCCCTCGTACGGCTCTTCCGTCTGCTCTACGGTCCTGTCGTGCGCGTGTTCCATCGTTTCGCACATCCCCCGTGACGCCCTGACGTCTGTGTCGTGCGCGCTCCAGGATGGCCGCTCCGGACGCCGTATACACCTCTCGTCACGGAATCTCCCCGAACCGGGTCACGCCGGACGTCACCGAAGGTGGTGGCGCGACCGGGGCCGCGCCGTGAAAAGATGGGACGCCCGCGCACTGCCCCAACGGACGGAAGTCCAGGTCGCAGCCGGTGCGCCGGGCGTGTCGGACGGTTGGCGGCGAAAGGACCGGAGCGTACGTGAGCGAGAATCAGAACCTCCTCGCGGAGCAGCGCCGCGCCCTCATCCTGGACGAGGTCCGGCGGCGCGGCGGGGTGCGGGTCAACGAGCTGACCCGCAAGCTCGGCGTCTCGGACATGACCGTCCGCCGCGACCTGGACGCGCTCGCCCGCCAGGGCGTGCTGGAGAAGGTGCACGGCGGCGCGGTGCCGGTGGTCGAGGCGAGCACGCACGAGCCGGGGTTCGAGGCGAAGTCGGGGCTGGAGCCGACCGCCAAGGAGGACATCGCGCGCGCCGCGGCCCGGCTGGTCGGCCCGGGGGCGGCGATCGCCCTGTCCGGCGGTACGACGACCTACGCGCTCGCCCGGCAGCTGCTGGAGGTGCCGGACCTGACCGTGGTGACGAACTCGGTGCGGGTCGCGGACGTCTTCCATGTCGCGCAGCGCACCTCGGGGCAGCGGCAGGGGGCGGCCACGGTGGTGCTGACCGGCGGGGTGCGCACGCCGTCGGACTCGCTGGTGGGACCGGTGGCCGACCAGGCGATCGCCGCGCTCCACTTCGATCTGCTGTTCCTCGGTGTGCACGGCATATCGCTGGAAGCGGGTCTGTCCACGCCGAACCTCGCGGAGGCGGAGACCAACCGGCGCCTGGTGCACTCCGCGCGCCGGGTGGTGGTGGTCGCCGACCACACCAAGTGGGGCACGGTGGGCCTGAGTTCGTTCGCCACGCTGGACCAGGTGGACACGCTGGTGACCGACGCGGGGCTGCCCGCCGAGGCGCGCGCGGAGATCTCCGAGCACCTGCGCGTCATCGTGGCGGGCGAGCCGGCGGAAGAGGCCGTGGAGGCCTGACGGTCCCCCTCCGGCGGGGCCTTCGGACGTGGCGTGCCGGACCGGGCGGGCGGCCGGCCGGGGCGTCGTCAGTCCGGCCACACCCCCGTCGCCAGGAACGAGTCGATCGCCGCCGTGTACGGCGCGATGTCCAGGCCCTGGGCCGCTAGCCACGCGTCCGAGTAGTACTTGTCCAGGTACCGGTCCCCCGGGTCGCACAGCAGGGTGACGACACTGCCGGTACGGCCCTCGGCCACCATCTCGGCGACGATCTTCAGCGCGCTCCACAGCCCCGTGCCCGTGGAACCGCCCGCCTTGCGGCCGATGGCGCCCTCCAGCGCCCGTACGGCGGCGACGCTCGCCGCGTCCGGGACCTTCATCATCCGGTCGATCGCGCCGGGCACGAAGCTGGGCTCCACACGGGGCCGGCCGATGCCCTCGATCCGGGAGCCGCAGTCGCAGGTGACGTCCGGGTCGCCGGTGGTCCAGCCCTCGAAGAAACAGGAGTTGTCCGGGTCGGCGACACAGATCCGGGTGTCGTACTGCATGTAGTGGACGTAGCGGGCGAGGGTCGCGGAGGTGCCGCCGGTGCCCGCCGTGGCCACGATCCAGGCCGGCTCCGGGAACCGCTCCAGGCGCAGCTGGCGGAAGATGGACTCGGCGATGTTGTTGTTGCCGCGCCAGTCCGTGGCCCGCTCGGCGTAGGTGAACTGGTCCATGTAGTGGCCGCCGGTCTCCGCCGCCAGGCGGGCGGACTCCTCGTACATCTTCCGGGAGTCGTCCACGAAGTGGCAGCGCCCGCCGTGGAACTCGATGAGCCGGCACTTCTCGGCGCTGGTCGTGCGCGGCATGACGGCGATGAAGGGCACGCCGATCAGCTTCGCGAAGTAGGCCTCGGAGACCGCCGTGGAGCCGCTGGACGCCTCGATCACCGGGCGGCCCGGGCGGATCCAGCCGTTGCACAGGCCGTACAGGAACAGCGAGCGGGCCAGCCGGTGCTTGAGGCTGCCGGTGGGGTGGGTGGACTCGTCCTTCAGATAGAGGTCGATCCCCCACCGCTCGGGCAGCGGGAAGCGCAGCAGGTGCGTGTCCGCCGAGCGGTTGGCGTCGGCCTGGACCTTGCGGACGGCTTCCTTGAGCCAGTCGCGGTAGACGGGATCGCTGCGGTCGACGTCGAGGGTGGCGCCGGTTGTGGTCTGGGGCGGGATGCTCACGGCGGGGCTCCTTGCACTTGTACCGGCGGCGCCTCGCGCGGGCCGGCGGATCGAGCATAGGCGCCTTTCACACACCTTCCCACCTGCATAAACGCATCTTTGAGCCAGTCCAAGACAGGCTGGGGCACAGGCGTGCGACCCGGACGGGGCGCATGGACGCGCGTGCTCCGGGTGACTCTCTTGCGCGCCCCCGCGCGCACTGGTGCTCCTCGCCCGGCCGAGGCAGACTTCACGCGACGGGACGGTCCGTCCTGCACGGGGGGTACAGGAAACCGACCACCAGGGAACCACGCACCCAGGGAAAGAGCGCGAGGGGGGCCGACATGGCTGAGCCGGAGTTCAGGGCCACAGGCGTGCGGATCGGCAAGGGCCTGCGTTCGCTCACCCGGGCCGGACAGGTCCGGATCAGCGACGGCAGGCTCCAGTTGCTCACCAGCTACGGCAGCGAGATAGACAGCGCGCCGGTGCAGGCGGTGCGCGCCTCCAAGCCGTGGTTCGCTCCGGACGACCGGGCGCTGGCCGATCTGAACGGCACGCGGTATCTGCTGACGCTGGGCGAGCGCGACCC
>NZ_JACBWZ010000662.1 GCF_013870595.1 Streptomyces sp. WELS2
GGCGCCGGCCCGGATCACCGACACGATCCGCCCGGACACCGTCTTCATGCCCTTCCACTGGCCGGGCGAGGGCCGCGCCAACACCCTCACCAACCCGGCGCTGGACCCCACGTCCCGGATGCCGGAGTTCAAGTCGTGCGCGGTGCGGGTGGAGGTCGTACCGCGGTCGTAGGGCCAGGGCCGGAGCGCGGTTCGGTCGGGGGGACGCGTCGGCCGGGGGGCGGGCTCGCGTAGGTTCGGGGGTATGTCCGACGAAGAGCAGTACGACCTCGACGCCTACCTGGACCGGATCGGCTGGAGGGGCGAGCGGCGGCCCGGCCTGGCGACCCTGCGGGGCGTTCACCTGGCGCACGCGCTGGCGCTGCCCTTCGAGAACCTGGACCCGGTGGCGGGCTCGGCCCCCTCGCTGGCGCCCGGCGACCTGATGGCCAAGATGGTGCGCGGACGGCGCGGCGGTTACTGCTACGAGCACAACACCCTGCTGCGGCTGGCGCTGGAGGCGCTCGGATTCCGGGTGACCCCGCTGGCCGGCCGGGTGGTGCTGGGCGCCGAGGGTCCCGGCAGCCGGCCGCGTACGCACGCGATGCTCCGGGTGGAGGTGGCGGGCGAGCCGTATCCGTACCTGGCGGACGTCGGCTTCGGCGCGGTCGGCGCGCTGCTGCTGCCGGTGCCGCTGGTACCCGGCACCGAGTACGAGGGCTCCGGGCGCCGGCACCGGCTGGAGCCGCTGCCGCACGACGGGCCGTCGGAGCTGTGGGAGTTGCGGGCGTACGACTCCCGTACCGGGGAGTGGACCGGCCAGTACGCGTTCACCCAGGAGCCGTTCACCGCGGGCGACTTCGAGGTGTTCAACTGGTACGTCGCCACCCACCCGCGCTCCCCGTTCACCCGCCGCCCCTACCTCCAGCGGACCCTGCCCGACGGTCACCATCTCGCCCTGGACGGGGCCCGGTTCACCGAGACGCTCACCGACGGCACGGCCACGGAACGCGAACTGACGAACGAGGCGGAGGCACGGCAGCTGGTGGAGGAGCGGTTCGGGATCGCGGTACCCGCCGGGGTGACGCTGCCGGGCTGAGCCTCGCTTCCGGTGAACGGGCGGGGGGGACGGGCAGGGTCTGGTTCCGGGCCTTCGTGGTCAGCCTGACCTCGGCCAGGGATCGAGTCCCGGGCCGGAGTGCAGACAGACCAGCGGGCGATTCGCGCAGACGGCCAACCGGAGCCTGGTTGAACTCGTGGGGGCGGATCATCGCACAGCTCTCGACAAGGATCAGCAGCTCTACGTCAACTCCCCGTTCGCGGGCCCGTGTCGAGCGGGCCGAGCGGGTACGCAAAGGCTCCCGCAACCCCCGCCACCCCGCCACACCCCCCGCCGAAGATCCACAAAGCTCCACCACGGTGCCTATGGACACGACATGTCATGGCCATTTAAATCTCGGGCATCAGCGCCACCCCCACGCCTGACGGGCGCCTTCCCGAGGAGACAGATGAGCCGGATACGGCAGCACGTCCGAGGAACCCGCCGCACGGTCACCGCCGGTGTCGCCGCCGCCGCCGCGACCCTGCTGGCCGTCGGCCTCTCCCCCGCCGCCCACGCCGGGGGGGGACCGACCCGGGCCACCGCGATCGACCACGCGGCCTCCGCGCTCCTGGCCCACGCCTCCGCGCTGGGCCTGGCCGCCCCGCAGGAGACCAGCGTCCGGGACGTGATCGTGGACAAGGACGGCACCCAGCACGTCCGCTACGACCGTACCTACCGCCATCTCCCGGTACTCGGCGGCGACTTCGTGGTCCACCTGACCCCGGGCGGCGCCTACAAGGGCGCCGACCGCGCCACCCGGCAGGCCGTCTCCGTGCCCACGGTCACCCCGGCGATCCCCGGCCCCGAGGCCGCCGGCCTCGCGGTGGACGCCCTGCGCGCGGCCCACCCCGGCACGCCGCTGAAGCAGGCCAAGGCCAGACCGCAGCTGGTGGTCGACGCCCTGCACGGCACCCCCAGGCTGGCCTGGCGCACCACCGCCGTCGGTCTGGACTCGCTCGGCAACCCGGCCGCCCGGACCGTCCTGACCGACGCGCGCACCGGTGCCCGGATCGACGCCTGGGACAGCCTGGAGACCGCCACCGGCGACGGCGCCTCCCTCTACAGCGGGACCGTGCCGCTGGAGACCACCCAGTCCGGGTCGTCGTACCAGCTCAAGGACCCGACCCGGGGCAACACCTACACCGGTGACGCGGAGAACAAGACCGACCTGTGCGTCTTCGGGATCTGCTTCAGCCGGGCCCCCGCGACCCTGTTCTCGGACGCCGACAACCACTGGGGCACCGGCGCCACCGCGGACCGCGCCTCGGCCGCCGTCGACGCCCAGTACGGCACCGACGAGACCTGGGACTACTACAAGAACGTGCACGGCCGCACCGGCATCGCCGGGGACGGCAAGGGCTCGTACAACCGCGTCCACTACGGCAGCAACTACAACAACGCCTTCTGGGACGACAGTTGCTTCTGCATGACGTACGGCGACGGCGACGGCACCACGTTCGGGCCGCTGGTCGCCCTCGACGTCGCCGGGCACGAGATGTCGCACGGGGTGACCTCGAAGACGGCCGCGCTGACCTACTCGGGCGAGTCCGGCGGGCTCAACGAGGCCACGTCCGACATCCTCGGCACGATGGTGGAGTGGTACGCGAACAACCCGTCCGACACCGGTGACTACCTCATCGGCGAGGAGATCGTGAAGCCCGGCTTCGGCAAGGCGGCGCTGCGCTTCATGGACAAGCCCTCCAGGGACGGCAGTTCGGCGGACTACTGGAGCTCGTCGGTCGGCAACCTCGACGTCCACTACTCCTCAGGCGTGGCCAACCACTTCGCCTACCTGCTCGCCGAGGGCAGCGGCGCCAAGACCATCAACGGCGTCGGCTACGACTCGCCGACCTACAACGGCTCCACCGTCACCGGCATCGGCCGGGACAAGGTCGGCAAGATCTGGTACCGGGCGCTGACGGTCTACATGACCTCCTCGACGAACTACAAGGGCGCCCGCACGGCGACCCTGAACGCGGCCAAGGACCTCTACGGCGCCGGCGGCACGGAGTACAACGCCGTGGCGGCGGCCTGGAGCGCGGTCAACGTCGGCTGACTCCTCCGCCGTACGTTTCCGGGGCCGGTGTCCGCTCGGGCACCGGCCCCGGTGCGTGTGCGGCGGCGGACGCACTGACGTCACGTCACCCGTTCACCGGCGCCGCCGCTCCATTCGTGTTCTTTTCATACTTCTTCCTCCCGGCCCTCCCCCACCCGCCCGTGACCTGCCGGAACGCCGCACGGACTCACCCGGGCGGGCGGCCCGGCCGCCACCCGTTCACCGTATTCCTGACGGCTCCTCGGCAAGCGGGCCGAGCGCCGAGCCACTTATCTCGGAAGGGCAGGGGCGCACCCCTGGACGAGTCGGACAAGCTCTGGGGAGCACCATGCGACGCACTGCCCGTCTCCTGGCCGGTACCGCGCTCGCCGTGGCCGCCACGGCACCCGCCC
>NZ_JACBWZ010000663.1 GCF_013870595.1 Streptomyces sp. WELS2
CCCCGGGACCCCGGCTGCCCAATCCCCGGCTGACCGGGCTCGGCAGCGGTCTGTTCTGCGCCGTGGCGATGTTTCTGCTCGGCTGTCTGGACCAGCTGCTGTTCGGCGCCTCCCCGGCCGTCTACGGCGTGCTGTTCCTGCCGGTGGGCGTGCTGACCGCGCTGTGGGTGCGCGGCGGGGACGTGCTGAGCGCGCCCGTGGTCCTGCCGATCGCGTTCGCGGTGGGGCTGCTGCCGGTCGCGGAGGGCGGCGGGGGGCTGCTCGGCCGGCTGATGGGCCTGGTCACCGGGCTCGCCACCCAGGCCGGGTGGCTGTATCTGGGGACGCTGCTGGCCACGGCGATCGTGCTCGTCCGCCGGGTGCGGTGGGTACGGGGACGACAGCGGCGCGGCTGACGGCCCCTGTCCCGGGTCTGGGCCTGGGTTCCCGGCCGGCCTTGCGAGCCGCTCCCCAGCGGAGCCCGGAGCCCGGAGCCCGGAGCCCGGAGCCCAGCCGCGACCATGGCCGGCGGACACCGCCCACCGTGGCCCGGCAAGCACCGCGAACCCCCGCGGCCCCCGGACCACCTCAGGCAGCCGGGTGTGAGCCCCCCACCTCCGTTCCCCGAGCGGCGGCCGGCGGGTCGGCGGTGGACGGCCGGCAGCCGACGGCCGACGTCGATGGACCGCTCCGGTCCCCCGGGCCGAGCCCGCCCCTCAGCCCGACTGCCCCGCTCTCATCGCCGCCCCCACGATTCCCGCGTCGTTCTGGAGGCGCGCCGGGACGATCTCGGCCTTGACGTCCTCGATGAGGTGCAGGAACTTGTCCGCCTTGCGGCTGACCCCGCCGCCGATGATGAACAGCTCCGGCGAGAACAGCATCTCCACGTGCCGGAGATAGCGCTGGACGCGGCGCGCCCACCGCTCCCAGCTGAGGTCGTGGTCCTCCTTGGCCTTGCTGGAGGCGCGTTTCTCGGCCTCGTGGCCGTTCAGCTCCAGGTGGCCCAGTTCCGTGTTGGGGAGCAGGACGCCGTCCACGAAGACGGCGCTGCCGATGCCGGTGCCGAAGGTGAGCAGGACGACCGTGCCCCGGCGGCCCCGGCCCGCGCCGAACTCCATCTCGGCGACGCCCGCCGCGTCCGCGTCGTTCACCACGGTCACCGGCAGGCCGCCGAGCCGGTCGCCGAACAACGCGCGCGCGTCCGTGTCGATCCAGCCGGGGTCCACGTTCGCGGCCGTACGGACCATGGCGCCGCCGGTGACCACTCCGGGGAAGGTCAGGCCGACCGGTCCGGTCCACCCGAAGTGGTCCACCACCTGCTTGACCCCGTCGGCGACGGCGCCGGGCGTCGCCGGGTGCGGGGTGAGCACCTTGTGACGCTCCTGTGCCAGGTCGCCCCGGTCGAGATCCACTGGGGCGCCCTTGATCCCTGATCCGCCGATGTCCACGCCGAAGATCTGCATGGCTCCACGTTACGACGGACCACTGACAGTCACGCCGCGGGTGTGCCGCTCCCGCCGCGCTCGGCCACCAGTGCCGCCGCCTCCTCGCGCAGGTCGCGGCGCAGTTCCTTGGGCAGCGAGAAGGTGATGGTCTCCTCGGCCGCCCTGACCAGCTCCACGTCGCCGTAGCCGCGCTCGGCGAGCCACTCCAGGACCTGTTCGACCAGCACCTCGGGCACGGAGGCGCCGGAGGTGACGCCGACGGTCGTCACGCCCTCCAGCCAGGTCTCGTCGATCTCGCTCGCGAAGTCGACCAGATGGGCGTCGCGGGCACCGGCCTGCTTGGCGACCTCGACCAGGCGCTTGGAGTTGGAGGAGTTGCGCGAGCCGACGACGATGACCAGCTCCGCCTCGGCGCCCATCTGCTTCACCGCGAGCTGGCGGTTCTGGGTGGCGTAGCAGATGTCGTCGCTGGGCGGGGAGACGAGGCCCGGGAACTTGGTCTTCAGGGCGTCGACCGTCTCCATGGTCTCGTCGACGGAGAGGGTGGTCTGGGAGAGCCAGACGACCTTGGACGGGTCGCGGACCTCGACCTTCTCGACGTCCTCGGGGCCGTCGACCAGCTGGATGTGGTCGGGGGCCTCGCCGGAGGTGCCGATGACCTCCTCGTGGCCCTCGTGTCCGATCAGGAGGATGTCGTAATCCTCCGCGGCGTACCGGACGGCCTCCTTGTGGACCTTGGTGACCAGGGGGCAGGTGGCGTCGATGGTGGCGAGCCGGCCCTGGCGGGCCTCCTCGTGCACCACGGGCGCGACGCCGTGCGCGGAGAACATGACGATGTTGCCGGGCGGCACTTCCTCCGTGCGCTCCACGAAGACGGCGCCCTTCTTCTCCAGGGTCTGCACCACGTACTTGTTGTGGACGATCTCGTGCCGGACGTAGATCGGAGCCCCGTACTGTTCCAGGGCTTTCTCGACGGCGATCACGGCGCGGTCCACACCGGCGCAGTAGCCCCGGGGGGCGGCGAGCAGGACACGGCGGCCAGAGGAAGCGGTCATGCGTCCCATCGTAAGGCCGCGTTCACAAGCGCAGAGATCGCTTCCCCACACTCCCCGGGGAAGACTTGTGTGTATGTCCAACACCGGAACGACAACCTCCGGGGCCGACGCGGGTCATCGCCTCCGGCGCAGCCTGGGCCTGCGGGACCTCGTGGTCTACGGGCTGCTGTTCATCGCCCCGATGGCGCCGGTCGGGGTGTTCGGGGCGCTTGACGCCAGGTCGCACGGCGCGGTGGCGCTGGTGTACGCGGTGGCGACGGTCGCCATGGGGTTCACGGCGTTCAGTTACGCGCAGATGGTGCGGGTCGTACCTCGGGCGGGGTCGGTGTACGCCTACGCGCGCGTGGGGCTCGGCGAGGGGGCCGGGTTCGTCGCTGGCTGGATGGCGATGCTGGACTACGTCCTCATCCCCGCGGTGGCCTATCTCTTCTCCGGGATCGCAATGAACGCGCTGGTCCCGGAGGTGTCCCGGTGGGTGTGGACGGCGCTGGCCGTGGTGCTCACGACGCTGCTGAACCTGTGGGGCGTACGGGCCGCCGCGCGCGTGGGCTTCGCCGTGCTGGTCCTGGAGATCGCGGTCCTGCTGGTGTTCGTGGTGTCGGCCGTCGTGGTGCTGGCGCGGAACGGGGCGGAGCGCGGGCCGTTGTCGCCGCTGACGGGGGACGGCACGCAGGGTGGTTTCGCGGCGACCGCGGTGCTCGGCGCGGTGTCCGTGGCGGTGCTGTCCTACCTGGGTTTCGACGCCATCGCGACGTTCGCCGAGGAGGTCACGGGGGGCTCGGCGCGGGTGGCGCGGGCGCTGCTGTTCTGTCTGGCGCTGGCCGGGGTGCTGTTCGTGGCGCAGACCTGTCTGGTGGCGCTGCTGGAGCCGGTGTCCTCCGCGGGCCTCGCGCGCGATCCCGGGCGGCAGGGATCGGCCTTCTACGACGCGGTGGACTCGTCGGTCGGCACGTGGCTGCACGATCTGGTGGCCGCGAGCAAGGCGGTCGGAGCGGCGTTCGCGGCGCTGGCGGGGCGGCGGCGGTCTTGGCCTGGTTGCCCTC
>NZ_JACBWZ010000664.1 GCF_013870595.1 Streptomyces sp. WELS2
GCACGGGCTCGCCGGCCGGGGACAGCCCCCGCAGCAGCAGCGGCCGGCGGCGGGAGGCAACGGGTACGAGGCGATGCGCCCGGCCGCGCCGCGTCCCGCGCCGGCCCCCTACCAGGATCCGTACAACAACCAGCAGCAGTACCGCGGTTACTGACGGCGCCCGCGGCTGTCGGTGCCGCCTGGCACGATGGACCGCATGGGAAACGCCGTAGTGCAGTCGATCCACGTCCATCCGGTCAAGGCGCTCCGGGGCGTATCGCCCCGGACGGCCGTGGTGGAGCCCTGGGGCCTGGCCGGTGACCGGCGCTGGACGTTGATCGACGACGGGGGAACGGTCGTCACACAGCGCGAGTCGCCGCGCCTGGCGCTGGCCGCCGCCGAGCCTTTGGCCGGCGGCGGCGTTCGTCTGTCCGCACCCGGCCGGCAGCCGCTGACGGTCGAGGTGCCGAAGCCGTCCGGAACCGTCCTGGTGGACGTGTTCCGCACGAAGGTGGAGGCGGTCCCGGCCGCCGCCGCGGCGCACGCCTGGTGCAGCGCCTATCTGGGGGCCGAGGTCCGCCTGGTCCACCTGGACGAGCCGGCCGTCCGCCGCCCGGTCGACCCGGAGTACGCCCTGCCCGGCGAGACCGTGAGCTTCGCCGACGGCTTCCCCCTGCTGGTCACCACGGCGGCCTCGCTGGAGGCGCTGAACTCCCTGATAGCCGACGGGCCGCACGCCCACGAGGGCCCCCTGCCCATGAACCGGTTCCGGCCCAACCTCGTCATCGCCGGCACCGAGCCCTGGGCGGAGGACGACTGGATGCGGATCTCCGTCGGCGACGTGGTCTTCCGGGCCACCAAGCCCAGCGCGCGGTGCGTGGTGACCACCACCGACCAGGGCACCGCCGCACGCGGCCGGGAGCCCCTGTACACGCTGGCACGCCACCGCAGGAGGGACGGGAAGGTGCTGTTCGGGCTGAACCTCGTGCCCGTCACGCCCGGCACCGTCGGCGTCGGCGACCCGGTGCGGGTGCTGGAGCGCGCCTCGGACGGCGCCCGTGCGGCGCAGGGACGATGATCCGCCGGTCCGGGAACCGGGGCCCGTGCGCCGGTCGTTGAGGGGGCGTGAGAAATTCGTGAGAGACCGCGTACATCCGAGGTCACGGCGCTGGTGATGCCGCCCGCTCCCGGTCCGGGTCCGGGCGGGCACCGCCGCCGGGGGTGGTGACGGACCGGAAGGGGGGACATGCGGGCACTCAGTGGGCTGTGGCGCTGGCGGCGCAATCCGCTGCGCCGCACGACCGATCTGGCCGAGGCGTGGCTGGCCCTCGTCGCGCTGCTGCTGATCGCCGTGGCCGCGCCCGTGACGGGCTGGCTGGTCGGGCGGGCCGCCCAGGACTCGCTCCAGCGGTCCGTGCGGCAGCAGCAGCACGTGCGCCATCTCGTGACGGCCACCGTGGTGCGGGAGTTGGGCGGCACCCTGCCGGAGGCCGACCCGGAGTCGTCCTCCGCGCGCGAGAGCCACAGCCGGGTCCTGGCGTACTGGCGGGCGCCGGACGGCACCCGGCGGCAGGGCCCGGTCCTCGCGGACCTGAAGTCCCCGCACCCGGGGGACCACTTCAGGCTGTGGACCGACCCGCGGGGCCGGATGACCATCCGCCCGCTGGACTCCGCCACGGCGACGACGCACGCCGTGCTGGCGGGGCTCGGCGCGGCCCTGCTGACCGGGGTCCTGGTCGAGACCGGCCGGCGGGTGACCGTATGGCGCCTGGTACGGCGGCGGTACGCACGCTGGGACCAGGCGTGGGAGCGGGCCGGCCCGGACTGGGGCAAGGCGGACACCAGCAGCTGACGGCCTCGAGACTCCGGTCAACCGGGCTTGTCCGCACGCGCTACGGTGGACCGGCCGAAGCACTGCCGGCGACGCCCCGGGGTGCGTGACCCCGGGGCCGGGGGCCCGGGAGTGCGAACGCGCTCACGCCCGCGGGCCGGGCACGACCGCGGTCCGGCAGCAGCGCCCCGACGGGCGGCGGGCCATCAGGACGACGAGGTGGGGGCACAGCAACGCCATGGCACAGGGCACGGTCCAGGTGACGCACACCGGTACATCGCGGTGGCGGCGCCGCACGGGTGAGTACGCGTCGCTGGCCGCCGCCCTGGAGGCAGCCGCCGACGGCGACGTCCTCACCATCGCCCCCGGCACCTACCGGGAGAACCTCGTCGTACACCGGGCGGTGACGCTGCGGGGGTCCGACGGCACGGCCGGTTCGGTGCGGATCGCGCCCGTGGACGGGGTGCCGCTCACCGTGCGGGCCTCGGCGGTGGTGCGGGACGTACATGTGGAGGGCCAGGACGCGGCGGTGCCCGCGCTGCTGGTCGAGGAGGGCACCCCCGAGCTGTCGGACGTGCGGATCGTCACCCGGTCCGCCGTCGGCATCGAGGTGCGCGGCGGCGCCCGCCCGGCCGTGCGCCGGTGCACCGTCGACAACCCGGCAGGCGTCGGCATCGCCGTACTCGACGCCGGCGGCGGGGTGTTCGAGGACTGCGAGGTCGTCGCGGCCGGGCAGGCGGGCGTGACGGTCCGCGACGGGGCCCGGCCGCGGCTGGAGCGCTGCCGGGTGCACCACGCCTTTGGCACCGGACTCACCGTGACCGGGGAGAACACCGCGCTGGAGGCGGTGGGCTGCGAGATCTACGAGGTGCGCGGCGCGGGCGTGCAGGTCACCCAGCGGGCCACCGCGCATCTGACCGACTGCGAGGTGCACCGCACCAGCGCCGACGGCATCACCCTGGACATCGACGCGGTGCTCACGCTCGCCGACTGCCGGCTGCACGACATCCCGGAGAACGCGGTCGACCTGCGCTCCCGTTCGGTCCTCACGCTGACCCGGACGACGGTGCGCCGGTTCGGGCGCAACGGCCTGTCGGTGTGGGACCCGGGCACCCGGGTGGACGCCAACCAGTGCGAGATATCCGACAGCACCGGCGACTATCCGGCGGTGTGGGTGAGCGACGGTGCCACCGCGGTGCTCGACTCCTGCCGGGTGCACGACGTGCCGGACGCGCTGTTCGTGCTGGACCGCGGCTCCCGCGCGGACGTCGTCGACAGCGACCTGTCCCAGGTGCGCAACACGGCGGTGTCGGTGAGCGACGGGGCGACCGCGCAGCTGGACGACTGCCGCATCCGGGAGGCGGCCACCGGCGCCTGGTTCCGCGACCACGGCAGCGGCGGCACGCTGAACAACTGCACCGTGGAGGACACCCAGACCGGGGTGATCGTCACCAAGGGCGCCGACCCGGTCATCGAGCGCTGCACGGTCGGCTCCCCCGCCGAGGCGGGTTTCTACGTCTCCGCGGGCGGCCGGGGCAGCTTCCTGAACTGCCGGGTCACCGGCAGCGGGGGCTACGGCTTCCATGTGATCGACGGCAGCCGCACGACACTGCGCAAGTGCCGTACGGAGCGCTGCGCGCGCGGCGGCTACGAGTTCGCCGACGGGGGGCCGGACGCGGCCTCGGGGACGGGACCGGTCGTGGAGGACTGC
>NZ_JACBWZ010000665.1 GCF_013870595.1 Streptomyces sp. WELS2
GTCCGGGACCGCGCTCGCCCAGGTGCGCAACCGGCTGCTGGGGTACCGCGAGGAGGAGAACCTGCCCGAGGCGTCCCCGGCCGTGCAGGACGTCTTCCGGGGGCTCGGCGAGGCGGCCCGCGCCTCGCTCGGTCTGCGTCTGGCCCTGGACGGCCCGCAGGACGAGTCCGCCGACACCCCGGCGACCGCCCGCTCACGCGAGGAGCTGGACGCGGAGGACGCCGCGATCGAGATCAGCGAGGAACAGGCCCCCCAGGACGCGGAGCCGGCCGGGCTCGCGCGGCCCACCACCCGGGCCGCCCTGCAGGTGGCCGTCGGCTCCTCGCTGGCCATCGCGGGCGGTGAGCTGCTGTCCAGTCAGCGCTGGTACTGGGCGGTGCTGACCTGCTGGATCGTGTTCCTGAACACCGCCTCCACCGGCGAGATCCTGGTGAAGGGCTACCGGCGGCTGCTGGGCACGGTGCTCGGCGTGGTGGCGGGCATCGGGCTCGCCGGACTGGTCGGGCACCACACCTGGACGGCGTTCGCCCTGGTGCTGGTGTTCATCTTCGCGATGTTCTACAGCGCGCCGCTGTCGTACACCCTGATGTCGTTCTTCGTGACCGCGATGCTGGGGCTGCTGTACACGCTGCTGAACACCTACAGCGCCCGGGTGCTGGTGCTGCGGATCGAGGAGACGGCGCTCGGCGCGGCCTGCGGGGTGTTCGCCGCGGCGGTGGTGCTGCCGGTGCACACCGACCGCCGTACCAACGAGCTGCTGGTGGCGGTCCTGGACCGGCTCGCCGATGTCACGCGGGGCGCCGTCGACCAGCTGAGCGGCGGGACGGGCGGCGATCTGGTGGAGCGGGCGCGGGAGCTGGACCAGGCGCTGGCGGACCTGCGGGCGGCCACCCAGCCGCTGACCCATCCGATCACCCCGCTGCGCTCGCGCCGGGACTCGGTGCGGTACGTGGTGGCGCTGCTGGAGACCTGCGCGTACCACGGGCGGTCCCTCGCGGCGACGGCGGAGCTGCTCCCGACCCACCCCTCGATCGCGGCCGATCCACGGCTGCGCGGGGCGTGCGGGCGGATCGTGCACAACATCGAGGCGATCGCGGCGCACGTGGCCGACCCGGGGGCCGCCGTGGAGATGGAGAGCGGCCCCAGCATCGCGTCGATGCTGGAGCCGGGAACCCTGCGCACCCCGCGCTACGGCCGGGTGACCGACCGGGTCCTGCGCCATCTGCAGCGGCTGGACGAGGCGGTCTCCGGTCTGGCGCGTCCGCTCGGCGTGACCGGCGGGCCGGCCCGCTGAGCGGCTACCGCGATCCGGCCGGACCGGGCCGGCGGGTGCCGAGCGCCTCCTCGCGGATACGGGCGCAGCTGCGGCTGATCAGCCGGGAGACGTGCATCTGCGATATGCCGAGCCGGTCGGCGATGCGGCTCTGCGTCATGTCCTCGAAGAAGCGCATGTAGAGGATGGCCCGCTCACGCTCGGGCAGCCGGCGCAGTCCCTCCTTGGCGGCCTCCCGGTCCACGACGACGTCGTAGGAGGTGTCCGTCTCGCCGAGGGTGTCGGCGAGGCTGTAGCCGTCGTCGCCGGCGGACAGCTCGGCGTCCAGGGAGAGGGTGCTGAAGCTCTCCAGCGCCTCCATGCCGGCGGCCACCTCCTCCTCGGTGAGCCCGGTGTGGGCGGCGATGTCGGCCACGGTGGGCTCGGGGCTGCCGGGGTTCTGGGTGAGCTCGCGCCGGGCCACCCGGACCCGGTTGCGCAGCTCCTGGACCCGGCGGGGCACCCGCAGGGCCCACATCCGGTCGCGGAAGTGCCGCTTGACCTCTCCGGTGATCGTCGGCACGGCGTAGCTCTCGAAGGCGCCGCGGGACGGGTCGAACCGGTCGATGGCCTTCACCAGTCCCAGCGCGGCCACCTGGCGCAGGTCCTCCACGGACTCGCCGCGGTCGCGGAACCGCCCGGCGATCCGGTGGGCCATGGGCAGCCAGGCGGTGACGAGTTCATCGCGTACGGCGTCCCGCTCGGGGCCGTCCTCCAGCTCCGCCATCCGGGCGAACAGCGCCGCCGTGTCGGGGGCGTCGTCGTGGTTGCGGCGGCTGGTCGCACCGCCGGTGGCGGAGGTGGTCGTGCCGCCGGTGGCGGGGGTGGTCGTGCCGGGACGGCTTGTCGACATGTCGGTCAGCATGCGGAATCGCTCCTGAACGTGTTGCAGGGCACCTCCGGAAACAGGGGTTCCGGGTTCTGGCCCGAACGGTGGTGTCAGGGTTTCGCCGCGGGTGAGCCGCCGGGCCCGGCGGGAGGGGCCCAGGCAGCGGGTCTCTTCCCCGCTGGGCGCGCGCCTCCGGTCCGAAGCACGAGATTCCGCCTGCCCCCTCGCCCGGCGGGCAAACACCGCCCTGAACGGAACTTCGGGAACCGCTTCGGCCCAAGCGGAACGCGGCCGGGGCGCGTTCCCGGACGGACACGCGCGGTACGGGTGTCATCACCCGGAAGGTTGCGGGTACCCGCCGGACATGACGGATGTCGTGGACGCGGACGAGTTGTTGCGCCGCATCCGGCGCGGTCGGGAGCACGCGGCGGCGCAGGAGGAGGCATGGCGGGAGCGGGCCCGGAGCCTGGCGGCGACGGATCCGGAGGCCGCCGCGGAGGCGGCGGACCGGGCGCGGGCCTTCGAAGCGGTGCTGCGGGTGCTGGAGGAGATCGTCCGCCCGGGCGGGGCCCCCGTACGGGCGGACGGAGTGAAACAGGTCACCTGACCCGATATGGGCTATGGGGAGGCCCGATAAATGGTTTATCGTTCATCCATACGCGGTGCGGGAGCCGCGCGGGAACGCGCACTGCCCCTCCTCGCGTCACCACATGCCGCCCTGGCTGGTTTCCCCCGTCCAGCCAGGGCTTTCCCCTGCCCGCAAGCGGCCGGGAGACGGCGGGCGCCCCGCCTCGAGGTGCCCGGGGCGGCGGCAGCGGCTGAAATGGGATGGAGCACAGCACCCGCACCGCAACCGCCGCCGGCGAGGAGCCCCGCGCCATGACCAAAGCGATCAAACTGCTCACCGCCCTCCCCCAGGCGCAGCGCGAGCGTCTGATGGAGGTGGCCAAGGAGGTCTCCTTCCCGGAGGACAGCCGCATCTTCGAGGCGGGCGGCACGGCCGACCGGTTCTGGGTGATCCGCTCGGGCGCGGTCCACCTCGACACCGAGGTCACCACCCGGCAGCGGGTGACCGTGGCCACGCTCGGCGCGGGCGACCTGCTCGGCTGGTCCTGGCTGTTCCCGCCGTACGAGTGGGACTTCGGCGCGGTCGCCTTCACCGACGTACGCGCCTACGAGTTCGACGGGCCGTCGGTGCTCGCGCTGTGCGTGGAGGATCCGCTGCTCGGGCTGTCGGTGGTGCGGACGGTGGCCGAGATCCTCGCCCACCGGCTGGAGACGACCCGCGGGAAGCTGATGGAGCAGTACACCATGCGCCGGCGGGTCGGCCCCCTCTAGGCCCCGTCGTTCAGACGCGGTAGCGGCGCAGTGCCGGG
>NZ_JACBWZ010000666.1 GCF_013870595.1 Streptomyces sp. WELS2
CCCCGCGCGCGGCGGGAAACGGGGCGTCGTAAGGCTCAGCAGGGCCTCTGAGGGTCCGGAGGCGCTCAGGCGCCGATGGCGTGCAGGCCGCCGTCGACGTGGATGATCTCGCCCGTGGTCTTCGGGAACCAGTCGCTCAGCAGGGCGACGATGCCGCGGCCGGCCGGCTCCGGGTCCTTCAGGTCCCACTCCAGCGGGGAGCGGGTGTCCCACACGGAGGCCAGGTCGCTGAAGCCCGGGATGGACTTGGCGGC
This sequence comes from Streptomyces sp. WELS2, assembly GCF_013870595.1. Taxonomy (GTDB): domain Bacteria; phylum Actinomycetota; class Actinomycetes; order Streptomycetales; family Streptomycetaceae; genus Streptomyces. Next base: position 255 of record NZ_JACBWZ010000666.1, read on the forward strand.
CATGGAGCCGATCGGGCCCGCCGAGATCAGGTTGCAGCGGATGTTCTGCTTGCCCAGGTCGCGCGCCATGTAGCGGCTGGTGGCCTCCAGGGCGGCCTTGGCCGGGCCCATCCAGTCGTACTGCGGCCAGGCGTACTGCGCGTCGAAGGTGAGGCCGACGACCGAGCCGCCGTTCTGCATCAGCGGCAGGCAGGCCATGGTCAGCGACTTCAGGGAGAACGCCGAGACGTGCATGGCGGTGGCGACGGACTCGAACGGCGTGTTGAGGAAGTTGCCGCCGAGCGCGTCCTGCGGCGCGAAACCGATGGAGTGCACGACGCCGTCCAGGCCGCCCAGCTCCTCGCCGACGACGTCCGCCAGCCGCCCGAGGTGCTCGTCGTTGGTGACGTCCAGCTCGATGACCTTGGTCGGCTTCGGCAGCTTCCTGGCGATGCGCTCGGTCAGCGTGGGCCGCGGGAACGCGGTCAGGATGATCTCGGCGCCCTGCTCCTGGGCCAGCTTGGCGGCGTGGAAGGCGATGGAGGACTCCATCAGCACACCGGTGATCAGGACGCGCTTGCCCTCGAGGATTCCGCTCATGGTGATCAGTGACCCATTCCCAGTCCGCCGTCAACCGGGATGACGGCTCCAGTGATGTACGAGGCGTCGTCGGACGCGAGGAAGCGCACCGCCGCGGCGATCTCCTCCGGCTGCGCGTACCGGCCGAGCGGCACCTGGGCGACGATGTTCTGACGCTGCTCGTCGCTGAGCACCTTGGTCATGTCGGTGTCGACGAAACCGGGCGCGACGACGTTGAACGTGATGTTGCGCGAGCCCAGCTCCCGGGCCAGGGAACGCGCGAAGCCGACCAGCGCGGCCTTGGAGGCGGCGTAGTTCGCCTGTCCCGCCGAGCCGAGCAGGCCGACCACGGACGAGATGAGGACGACGCGGCCCTTCTTGGCCCGCAGCATGCCGCGGTTGGCGCGCTTGACGACCCGGAAGGTGCCGGTGAGGTTGGTGTCGATGACCGAGGTGAAGTCCTCCTCGGACATGCGCATCAGGAGCTGGTCCTTGGTGACGCCCGCGTTGGCGACCAGGACCTCGACCGGACCGTGCCGGTCCTCGATCTCCTTGTAGGCCTGCTCCACCTGCTCCGGGTCGGTGATGTCGCACTTGACGGCCAGGAAGCCGGCCGGCGGCTCACCCGAGCGGTACGTGATCGCGACCTTGTCGCCGGCGTCGGCGAAAGCGCGGGCGATGGCGAGGCCGATGCCCCGGTTGCCTCCGGTGACGAGAACCGAGCGGCTCAACGGATCACCCTTTCGATAGCGGTCTTACATATCCGCCCGGACTCCTGGGCGGCAGGCGGCTTCACCGGAAACCTATCGGTACCGCCCCGTCCGCGGGCAATCGGGCACCGACAGTGGCGCGGGGGTGTCGCTGTCGGATCCCTACAGAACGCGGTCGCCGGGGACCCGAACCGGTGGTCCGCCGGGCCGGTCCCGCGACATGATCGGACCCGACAGGCCACGACAGCAGGGAGACCTCCGTGCCTCATTCCATCGACGAAGCCTTCACGGCGCTTCCCCTACGCGCCCTCGCCGACGCCGCGCTGGCACGCGCGCGTGCGCTGGGGGCCGAGCACGCGGACTTCCGGTTCGAGCGGGTGCGCAGTGCCTCCTGGCGGCTGCGGGACGCGCGGCTCGCCGGATCGTCGGACACCACCGACCTCGGGTACGCGGTCCGGGTGGTGCACGGCGGCAGCTGGGGCTTCGCCTCCGGGGTGGACCTGTCCATGGACGCCGCCGCCCGGGTCGCCTCGCAGGCGGTGGCCATGGCCAAGCTGTCCGCGCAGGTGATCAAGGCCGCCGGGTCCGACGAACACGTGGAGCTGGCCGACGAGCCGGTGCACGCGGACAAGACGTGGATCTCCTCGTACGGGATCGACCCGTTCTCGGTGCCGGACGAGGAGAAGTCGGCGCTGCTGGCGGAGTGGAGCAACCGGCTCCTGAGCGCGGACGGCGTCGATCACGTCGACGCCTCGCTGCTCACCGTCCACGAGAACAAGTTCTACGCGGACACCGCCGGGACGGTGACCACCCAGCAGCGGGTGCGGCTGCACCCGCAGCTGACGGCCGTCTCGGTCGACGAGGCGAGCGGCGAGTTCGACTCCATGCGCACCCTGGCCCCGCCGGTGGGGCGCGGCTGGGAGTACCTGACCGGCACCGGCTGGGACTGGGACGACGAGCTGGCCCGGATCCCCGAGCTGCTCGCGGAGAAGATGCGGGCGCCGAGCGTGGAACCGGGCCTGTACGACCTGGTGGTGGACCCCTCCAACCTGTGGCTGACCATCCACGAGTCCATCGGCCACGCCACCGAGCTGGACCGCGCCCTCGGCTACGAGGCCGCCTACGCCGGCACCTCCTTCGCCACCTTCGACCGGCTGGGCAAGCTGAGGTACGGCTCGGAGCTGATGAACGTCACCGGTGACCGCACCGCCGAGCACGGCCTGGCGACCATCGGCTACGACGACGAGGGCGTCGCGGCGCAGTCCTGGGACCTGGTGAAGGACGGCACGCTGGTCGGCTACCAGCTGGACCGGCGGACAGCGCGGCTGACCGGGTTCGAGCGGTCCAACGGGTGCGCGTACGCCGACTCCCCCGCGCACGTGCCGGTGCAGCGCATGGCCAACGTCTCGCTGCGGCCGGATCCGGCCGGGCTGTCCACGGAGGATCTGATCGGGGGCGTGGACCGGGGCATCTATGTCGTCGGCGACCGGTCCTGGTCGATCGACATGCAGCGGTACAACTTCCAGTTCACCGGCCAGCGCTTCTTCAAGATCGAGAACGGGCGGATCACCGGGCAGCTGAAGGACGTCGCCTACCAGGCCACGACGACCGACTTCTGGGGTTCCATGGCCGCCGTCGGCGGACCGCAGACGTACGTCCTCGGCGGTGCCTTCAACTGCGGCAAGGCCCAGCCGGGCCAGGTCGCCGCCGTGTCCCACGGCTGCCCGTCGGCCCTCTTCAAGGGCGTCAACATTCTGAACACCACGCAGGAGGCCGGCCGATGAGCGTCCGTACCCACAAGCCGCACGAGGTCGTCGAGCAGGCCCTGGCGCTGTCCCGGGCGGACGGCTGTGTCGTCATCGCCGACGAGCACTCCACCGCCAATCTGCGCTGGGCGGGCAACGCGCTCACCACCAACGGGGTGACCCGCGGCCGTACGCTCACCGTGATCGCGACCGTGGACGGCGCCGAGGGCACCGCCTCCGGCGTGGTGT
>NZ_JACBWZ010000667.1 GCF_013870595.1 Streptomyces sp. WELS2
CCAGCACCTCGCAGAGCAGCGGGAGCAGCGCCCGCTTCCCCCTCAGGTGTCCCCCGGCCTCCGTGCCCTGGACGACGACGAGGTCGCAGCCGGCGTCCTGGGCCGCCCGGGCCTCGGCCACGGAGCCGACCTGCCAGCCGGCCAGCGCTCCGCCGTCGTGGACGCGCCGCACCAGCGCCGGGTCGGGGTCGGCCCAGAAGAACTCGACCAGTCCCAGCCGCCGCGCCGCGATGTCCAGGCAGGCCGGGTCGTCCAGGAAGGGCACGATCACGTTCAGGCCCACGGCTCCCTCCGTGCGCGCCGTGACCTGGTCGAGCAGCCGGGTCAGCACCGGCGGCGGCGCGAGCGGGAAGGCCACCATGCCGAGGGCGCCGGCGTCGGCGACGGCGACGGCCAGATCGACGCCGGACACCCAGCCCATGCCGGCCTGCTGGATCGGCGCGGTGCAGCCCATCAGGGACGTGAAACGTGTCTGCAGAACCACGGGGAACACCTTTCGCGGGAGTTCTCTGCCGGATTGACCGCCTGACGAGAATAGGCCGCCACCCGTGCCCACGCCATCCCTGGACCACCGCTCTGACCTGCGCAAACGCCGGGTGTCAGGGCGGTGTCAGCGGGCGGTGTGATCGTCTGGTGGCTTCCCCTCGCGGGCCGCGCCGCCGTCAGCAGGAAGTCAGTCGGTGCCGCCTACGCTGATCGCCGTGACGGATTTCGACAAAGAACCGCTGGTTCGTGCCGTAAAACAGGCATTCGACTATCTGGACGGGCTGCCCGAGCGTCGGGTCGCCGCCACCGCCCGTACCGAGGACCTGCACGCGCTGCTCGGCGGGCCGCTGCCCGACCGTCCCACCCCGGCCACCGACACCATGGACGTACTGCGCCGGGTACAGGAGGAGGGCGGCGTGGTCGCCAGTTCCGGCCCGCGCTACTTCGGCTACGTCATCGGCGGCACGCTGCCGGTCTCCATCGCCGCGGACTGGCTGGTGTCGGCCTGGGATCCGGCGGCGGGCGTCCACGACCTCGGGCCGGCCGTCGCCGTCGCCGAGCACACGGCCGGGCAGTGGCTGCTCGACCTGCTGGGACTGCCCCCGACCGCCTCGGTCGGCTTCCCGACCGGCTGCACCATGGGGCACCTGACGGCACTGGCCGCCGCACGCCACCACCTGCTGGCCCGCGTGGGCTGGGACGTGGAGCGGGACGGGCTCCAGGGGGCGCCGCGGGTGCGGGTGATCGGGGGCGAGCAGCGTCATCTGACCATCGACCTCGCCCTGCGCTACCTCGGGTTCGGGGCCGGGCGCGTGGAGGTGGTGCCGGCCGACCACGAGGGCCGGATGCGGGTGGCGGAGCTGAAGGCGGTGCTCGCGGCGGGCTCCGGTCCGGCCATCGTGTGCGCCCAGGCCGGTGACGTGCACTCCGGCGCCGTCGACCCGCTGGACGAGATCTGCGCGGTCGCGCACGACTACGGCGCCTGGGTGCACGTCGACGCCGCGTTCGGACTGTGGGCCGCGGCCAGCCCGAGGCTGCGCGGGCTGGTGGCCGGGATCGAGGCGGCCGACTCGGTGGCGAGCGACGCGCACAAGTGGCTGAACGTGCCCTACGACTGCGGTCTGGTCTTCGTGGCCCACCCCGAGGCGCACCGCGCGGCGATGCTGACCGAGCGGGCGGCCTATCTGCCGCCCGGCACCCCCGGAGAGCGGGACAACATCGAGTGGGTCCCGGACTTCTCCCGGCGCGCCCGCAGCCTGCCGGTGTGGGCGGCGCTGCGGACGCTGGGCCGCTCGGGCGTGGCGGAGCTGGTCGAGCGGTGCTGCGAGCTCGCGCGCCGCTTCGCCGACGGCATCGCCGCGATCCCGGGGGCGCAGGTGCTCAACGAGGTGGCGCTGAATCAGGTCATGGTGCGCTTCGGCGACGACGACACGCTCACCCAGGAGGTCATCACCCGGCTCCAGCGGCGCGGGGTGTGCTGGTTCGGCGGCACGGTGTGGCACGGGCGGGCGGCGATGCGGGTGTCGGTGTCCTCGTGGCGTACCACGCGAGAGGACGTGGACCGTTCGGTGGCGGAGATCCGCGCGGTCGCCGCCGAGCTGGTACGCGTGCCGTCCGCCCGCTGACGGGGACGACCGGGAACAACGGCGGACCTTCCCTGCGCCGCATTCGCGTGGAATGATCCGCCGTTTACCCCGAGCCTGTCTCAGTCCCGCATCAGGACCGGGTCAGCGTTCCCGTGAGATTATTCAATCAGAAAGGGAGAGGTATCCGAAGCGGCCTAACGGGGAATCGGAAACCCTCCGATTCGGGCTCTGCCCACGTAGGTTCGAATCCTACCCTCTCCGCTGTCGCGAGGGCGGGTCACCGAGGAATCGGCGACCCGCCCTCACCCTTTCATTCGGTGGCGTTCCGCAAGGATCTCGTCAGGGCGATATCAGCCACTTTTGGAATAGTTGGGCCTGGCTCTGTTTTCCCGTGAATCTGGAGGAATGGTGTCGCGCACACTTCAGGCCACCGACACGGCCGGGCATGCCGCGCTCGTGGACGAGATATCGTCCTGGCTCACGCTGGACGGCGACGACGTCGACCGGAAACACGCGGCGGAGCACGACCGGACGGTCGGCGCGGTACGCGCCCTCAACAAGGACGCGGCGGCCGGCGACCCGGAGGCCTTCCGTCTGCAGCAGCTGCTGCTGTCCCGGATCCATGCCACCGTCATGCGACTGCCCGAGGGCGCGTCCGCCGAGGGCTCCGTGCTGCTGCACGAGGTCACGCGGCTGCTCGAGAACGCCACCGTCGCCGCGGAGGACCGGTACCTCGCGCCCGGAACGCTCCGGCAGGCACCGGCCGAGCCGCGGGCCTACCTGTCCTGGCTCAAGGGCATCGTGCGCCGGCACCGCGCGTTCAAGCACCCGTACTACACGGAGTTCATCCGCCACCAGGCCGGCCACGACGACCTGCGCACGTACGTCATCCAGGAGTCGCTCGTGGACGGGCGGTTCGACGATCTGCTCGCGATGATGCAGGTCGGCACGGCGGGCGCGGCCAAGATGGAGATCGCGAACAACTTCTGGGACGAGATGGGCAACGGCGATCCCGACCAGGTGCACACGCGCCTCTTCAACAAGATCTACGAGGTGTTCGACGTCCGCGAGGACGACATGGAGTCGGCGATGACGGCGAACGACCTGCTCACCGGCAACCTGGCCGTCCTGGTCTGCCGCTACCGCCGGTTCTACCCGGAGGCGGTCGGTTTCCTCGGCATGACGGAATGGCTGGTGCCGGATCGTTTCACCGATGTGGTGCACGCCTGGGAGCGACTGGGGCTGCCCCCGGTCGGCATCACCTACCACCGACTGCACATCACCGTCGACTCCCAGCACGCCGCCGGCTGGTTCCACCACGTCGTGCTGCCGGCCGCGGCCGACCCCCGGATGCGGAAAAATAAATTTGATTTACAATTTATTTTTCGTCGAGGGCCGGATCTCCGCGGGCGTCGTGGTCGGCGACGGCTCGGACATCGGCG
>NZ_JACBWZ010000668.1 GCF_013870595.1 Streptomyces sp. WELS2
CTGGCGCGTACCGCCCCGCCCCGCCGCCCCGGCCACCGAAGACGCGAACACCGACGGCGGCTGACCCCGCCGACCCCGCCCGGCCCACCCTCCCGAAAGGCACCCCAGTGAGCACCGAAGCGTACGTGTACGACGCGATCCGCACCCCGCGCGGGCGCGGCAAGGCGAACGGCGCCCTGCACGGCACGAAGCCCGTCGACCTGGTCGTCGGCCTCATCCACGAGATCCGCGACCGCTTCCCCGGCCTGGACCCGGCCGGGATCGACGACATCGTGCTCGGCGTCGTCAGCCCCATCGGCGACCAGGGCTCCGACATCGCCCGGATCGCCGCCCTCGCCGCCGGGCTGCCGGACACCGTCGCGGGCGTCCAGGAGAACCGCTTCTGTGCCTCCGGCCTGGAGGCCGTCAACCTGGCCGCCGCCAAGGTCCGGGCCGGCTGGGAGGACCTGGTGCTGGCCGGCGGCGTCGAGTCCATGTCCCGCGTCCCGATGGCCTCGGACGGCGGCGCCTGGTTCAACGACCCGATGACCAACCTCGCCGTCAACTTCGTCCCGCAGGGCATCAGCGCCGACCTGATCGCCACCATCGAGGGCTTCTCCCGCCGCGACGTGGACGAGTACGCGGCCCTGTCCCAGGAGCGCGCCGCCACCGCCTGGAAGGAGAACCGCTTCGAGCGCTCGGTGGTCCCCGTCACGGACCGCAACGGCCTGGTCGTCCTCGACCACGACGAGCACCCGCGCCCCGGCACCACCGCCGACTCCCTGGCGAAGCTCAAGCCGTCCTTCGCGGACATCGGCGATCTGGGCGGCTTCGACGCCGTCGCGCTGCAGAAGTACCACTGGGTCGAGAAGATCGACCACGTCCACCACGCGGGCAACTCCTCCGGCATCGTGGACGGCGCCGCGCTCGTCGCGATCGGCTCCCGGGAGGCCGGCGAACGCCACGGCCTCACCCCGCGCGCGCGGATCGTCTCCGCCGCCGTCTCCGGCTCCGAGCCGACCATCATGCTCACCGGCCCCGCCCCCGCCAGCCGCAAGGCCCTGGCCAAGGCCGGCCTCACCATCGACGACATCGACCTGGTCGAGATCAACGAGGCGTTCGCCGCGGTCGTCCTGCGCTACGCGAAGGACATGGGCCTGAGCCTGGACAAGATCAACGTCAACGGCGGCGCCATCGCCTTCGGTCACCCGCTCGGCGCCACCGGCGCGATGATCCTCGGCACCCTCGTCGACGAACTGGAGCGCCAGGACAAGCGCTACGGCCTCGCCACGCTGTGCGTCGGCGGCGGCATGGGCATCGCCACCATCATCGAGCGCATCTGAACTCCCCGCGGAACCAAGCGACTTCAACGGAGACGACTGTCATGACCGAGAGCACCACCATCCGCTGGGAGCAGGACGACACCGGTGTCGTCACCCTCGTCCTGGACGACCCGAACCAGTCCGCGAACACCATGAACCAGGCGTTCCGCGACTCCCTCGCCGTGATCACCGACCGGCTGGAGGCCGAGCGGGACTCCATCCGCGGCGTCATCCTCACCTCGGCCAAGAAGACCTTCTTCGCCGGCGGCGACCTGCGCGACCTCATCCGGGTCACCCCCGACACCGCGCGGGAACTGTTCGACGGCGGCCTCGCCATCAAGCGCAACCTGCGCCGCATCGAGACCCTCGGCAAACCGGTCGTCGCGGCGATCAACGGCGCGGCCCTCGGCGGCGGCTTCGAACTGGCCCTCGCCTGCCACCACCGGATCGCCCTGGACACCCCCGGCACCCGGATCGGCTGCCCCGAGGTCACCCTCGGCCTGCTCCCCGGCGGCGGCGGAGTGGTGCGCACCGTACGCCTGCTGGGCATCGCGGACGCCCTGCTGAAGGTGCTCCTGCAGGGCACCCAGTACAACGCCCGGCGCGCCCGGGACAACGGCCTGGTCCACGAGGTGGCCGAGAGCCCCGAGGAGCTGATCGCCAAGGCCCGCGCGTTCATCGACGCCCACCCCGAGTCCCGGCAGCCCTGGGACACCCCGGGCTACAAGATCCCCGGCGGCACCCCGGCCCACCCGAAGTTCGCCGCCAACCTGCCCGCCTTCCCGGCCAACCTGCGCAAGCAGACGAACGGCGCCCCCTACCCGGCCCCGCGCAACATCCTCGCCGCGGCCGTCGAGGGATCCCAGGTCGACTTCGAGACCGCCCAGGTCATCGAGGCCCGCTACTTCGTGGAACTGGCCGCCGGGCAGATCTCGAAGAACATGATCCAGGCGTTCTTCTTCGACCTCCAGGCGGTCAACTCCGGCGCCAACCGGCCGGGGGGCGTCGAGCCGCGCCGGGTGCGCAAGGTGGCCGTCCTCGGCGCCGGCATGATGGGCGCCGGCATCGCCTACGCCTGCGCCCGCGCGGGCATCGACGTCGTCCTCAAGGACGTCTCCCCGGAAGCCGCGGTCAAGGGCAAGGGCTATTCGGAGAAGCTGTGCGCCAAGGCCGTCGCCAAGGGCCGCACCAGCCAGGAGAAGGCCGACGCGCTGCTCGCCCGGATCACCCCCACGGCGGAGACGGCCGACCTCGCGGGCTGTGACGCGGTCATCGAGGCCGTGTTCGAGGACACCGCCGTCAAGCACAAGGTCTTCCAGGAGATCGAGTCGGTCGTCGCCCCCGACGCGCTGCTGTGCTCCAACACCTCCACCCTGCCGATCACCACGCTCGCCGAGGGCGTCGAGCGCCAGTCCGACTTCATCGGGCTGCACTTCTTCTCGCCGGTCGACAAGATGCCGCTGGTCGAGATCATCAAGGGCGAGCGCACCGGCGAGGAGGCCCTCGCGCGCGCCTTCGACCTGGTCCGGCAGATCAACAAGACACCGATCGTCGTCAACGACTCGCGTGGCTTCTTCACCTCCCGGGTGATCGGCCACTTCATCAACGAGGGCGTCGCCATGGTCGGCGAGGGCGTCGAGCCCGCCTCCGTGGAACAGGCCGCCGCCCAGGCCGGCTACCCCGCCAAGGTGCTCTCCCTCATGGACGAGCTGACCCTCACCCTGCCCCGCAGGATCCGGGCCGAGACCAGGCGGGCCGTGGAGGAGGCCGGCGGCACCTGGACCCCGCACCCGGCCGAGACGGTCGTGGACCGCATGGTGGACGAGTTCGGCCGCACCGGCCGCAGCGGCGGCGCCGGCTTCTACGACTACACCGAGGACGGCAAGCGGGCCGGTCTCTGGCCGGGGCTGCGCGAGCACTTCACCAAGCCCGGTCACGGCATCCCGTTCCGGGACATGCAGGAGCGCATGCTCTTCGCCGAGGCGCTCGACACCGTACGCCTGCTGGAAGAGGGCGTCCTGACCTCGGTCGCCGACGCCAACGTCGGCTCGCTCCTCGGCATCGGCTTCCCCGGCTGGACCGGCGGTGTGCTCCAGTACATCAACGGCTACGAAGGGGGCCTGCCCGGCTTCGTCGCCCGCGCGCGCGAGCTGGCCGAGCGCTACGGCGACCGGTTCGCGCCGCCCGCGCTGCTGGTGGCGAAGGCG
>NZ_JACBWZ010000669.1 GCF_013870595.1 Streptomyces sp. WELS2
GAAGGCGGGGTCGCCGCCGGGGACCATGCCGAGTTCGCGGGCGCGCCGCTGGAGGGCGTCGGGGGCCGAGTAGGCGTCGATGTCCCGCTGGAGGGCCTGCTCCTCGTCGGTGAGGTTCTTCGTCCGCTTCTGCAGGTCGGCGAGTTTGAACGAGCCTTCGCTGAGAGCGGAGTTCAGCACCAGCAGCCCGATGAGACCGCCGCCGAGCAGCACGACGACGAGGAGTACGAACGGGGTGCGGGCAGCCTGGGCGCGGCCGGCCGGGAAGAGCCGGGCCAGCCGCGCGGCCCTCCCCCTCAGCTCTGGTTTCCTGCTCACCGCTCCCCCGGTACGGGGATGCCGCTCCCCCGGTGCGCGAAGGAGACCCTCCGACCCGTCTGGCTCACTCCACGTCCTCCCTGATGCGCTCGGCACCCCGCAGCCTGGCCGGTGCCGCCCGGCGGTTCTCCGCGATCTCCTCCTCGGTGGGAAGTTCGGCACCACGGGTGAGCAGCTTGAGCCGCGGCTGGTAGCGCTCGGGCACGACCGGCAGTCCGGGCGGCGCGGTGGAGGCCGCCCCGGCCGCGAACACGTGCTTGACGAGCCGGTCTTCGAGCGAGTGGTACGACAGCACGGCGATGCGCCCGCCGACGTCGAGGGCCTTCACGGCCGCCGGGATCGCCCGCTCCAGCACGGACAGCTCGCCGTTGACCTCGATGCGCAGCGCCTGGAAGGTGCGCTTGGCGGGGTTGCCGCCGGTGCGCTTGGCGGCCTGCGGCAGGGCGTCCCGGATCAGTTCCACGAGCCGCGCGCTGGTGCTGAACGGCTCCTTCTCCCGCTCCCGCACGATCGCGGCGACGATCCGCTTGGCCTGCTTCTCCTCGCCGTACGCGCGCAGGATGCGCACGAGTTCGCCGGCCGGGTAGGTGTTGAGGACCTCGGCGGCGCTGATGCCGGTCGTCTGGTCCATGCGCATGTCCAGCGGCGCGTCCTGCGCGTAGGCGAACCCGCGGCCGGCCTCGTCGAGCTGCATGGAGGAGACCCCGAGGTCGAACAGCACGCCCTGGACGCGCGCGATGCCGAGCCGGCCGAGGACGTCGGGCAGTTCGTCGTACACGGCGTGCACCAGGGTGGCGCGGTCGCCGAAGGGCGCCAGCCGCTCGCCGGACAGCCGCAGCGCCTCCCTGTCCCGGTCCAGGCCGATCAGCCGGGCGCCGGGGAACCGGGTCAGCAGCGCCTCGCTGTGCCCGCCGAGGCCGAGGGTGCAGTCGACGACCACGGCACCGGGGCGCTCCAGGGCGGGCGCCAGCAGGTCCAGGCACCGCTGGAGCATCACCGGGACGTGTCGACTCTGGCTCAAGGGGGCCTCTCAGTTCCGGCGGGCCGTACGCACCGTCGGTCCCCCGAGCCGTACGTACGCGCCGCGCGCGCGGGGAGACGGATCCGGGCGGTGCCGGGGTCTCCGGGGGTTTCACCAGCGGGGAGAGACTCGTCTCCCGCTTCCGCGTCACTTTAGTCCACGCCGTCCCCGGGTCAATCAACCGGCCTGCGCGTCGCGCACGGCGGCCCCGCGGGAACCCGCAGCGGCGCCGGTCCACCCGTTCGGGGCATCTCCCCCGCGCTGTGGGGTCGCTCACAACAAGCCGCGATGGCGTTCTTTGTCCCCTCTCTCGGCAGGCCGGAACGGCACGTGACCAGTAACGTCGTCGTCATGACGACTCCCGCAGCGGCGAATGCCGGGTCCGAAGGCGCCATACCGCCCGGCGGCGGTGTGACCGACCGCCTCGTGACGGCCAACCGCCGCTACGCCGAGGCCTTCACGGATCCGGGCATGGACGCCCGTCCCGTCCTGCGTGTCGCCGTGGTCGCCTGCATGGACGCCCGGCTCGACCTCCACCGGGCCCTCGGCCTGGAGCTCGGCGACTGTCACACCATCCGCAACGCGGGCGGCGTGGTCACCGACGACGTGATCCGGTCGCTGACCATCAGCCAGCGCAAGCTCGGCACCCGCAGCGTCGTGCTGATCCACCACACCGACTGCGGTATGGAGTCCCTGACCGAGGACTTCCGTTCCGAGCTGGAGATGGAGGTCGGGCAGCGGCCGGCCTGGGCGGTGGAGTCCTTCCGGGACGTGGACCAGGACGTGCGCCAGTCCATGCGGCGGGTGCGCACCTCGCCCTTCCTGCCGCACACCGACGACGTGCGCGGCTTCGTCTTCGACGTGCGCACCGGCCGGCTGCGCGAGGTCGACCCGGCCTGACCGGGACGTCCCGGCCGGCCGCCCGGGACAGGTCCCGCCCCCGCGCCGACGACGTCGAGAACGCGGTCGGACAAGTCGTATGACCGGCAGCGCCGGGGGCAGTTGTCCACAGGCGGTGACACGAATCGGTAACGGCAGCGAGAATGCGGGGTGTGGCACCGTGCGGAACCTTTTCCGCGTGGTGTCCGTGTTCCGGGGTGGGCCGGTCGCGCAGTGACAGCGTCGGCCGGCAGAAAAAAGGGCCGAGGAGGGCCGGGTGACGACCTATGACGATCGAGCGAGCCTCACTGATGTGACCGCCACGGTGGAACGGGTGCGCGGTTCGGTGGAGGGCGTGATCGAGGGCAAGCCCGAGGTCGTACGGCTCGCGCTGACCGTGCTGCTCGCCGAGGGCCATCTGCTGATCGAGGACGTCCCCGGGGTGGGCAAGACGATGCTCGCCAAGGCGCTGGCGCGGTCCATCGACTGCTCGGTGCGGCGCATCCAGTTCACTCCCGACCTGCTGCCCTCGGACATCACGGGTGTGTCGATCTGGGACCAGCAGCGCCGGGACTTCGAGTTCAAGCCGGGCGCCATCTTCGCCCAGATAGTGATCGGCGACGAGATCAACCGCGCCTCGCCCAAGACCCAGTCGGCGCTGCTGGAGTCCATGGAGGAGCGGCAGGTCACCATCGACGGGCAGACGTACGAACTGCCCAGCCCCTTCATGGTGGTGGCCACCCAGAACCCGGTGGAGATGGAGGGCACCTATCCGCTGCCCGAGGCCCAGCGCGACCGATTCATGGCCCGTGTCTCCGTCGGCTATCCGAGCGTGGAGTCCGAGCTGCGGATGCTCGACGTGCACGGCGGGGTCAGCCCCCTGGAGGACCTCCAGCCGGTGGCGCACGCGCACGACATCGTGAAGCTGGTCGAGGCGGTCCGCGGCGTGCACGTCGCCGAGCCGGTCCGGCGGTACGCGGTCGAGCTGGTCGCCGCCACCCGAACCCACCCCGACCTGAGACTCGGCGCCTCCCCGCGCGCGACGCTGCACCTGCTGCGCGCGGCCAAGGCCACCGCGGCCCTGGCCGGCCGGGAGTACGCGCTGCCGGACGACGTGCAGGCGCTCGCCGTCCCCGTCCTCGCCCACCGTCTGCTGCCTACCGCGCAGGCCCAGCTCAACCGCCGCACGGCCGAACAGGTGGTGCTGGAGATCCTCCAGCACACCCCGGTGCCGGCGGCACCCGGCCGGCCCGGCGGACTCGGTGATCTCGGCCGGACCGTCCCGGC
>NZ_JACBWZ010000067.1 GCF_013870595.1 Streptomyces sp. WELS2
AGGCCCTGCCGCCGGCCAGCGGCCCGGGTGACGGCCGTACCCCGCTGTTCGACACGCTGGAGACCAACTGGTTCCAGCAGCAGCAGGAGAACGCGCCCGCGTCGCAGCAGGCGCAGCAGACACAGCAGGCGCAGCAGCAGTCGCCCGCGTCCGCTCCGCAGCGGCCCGGGTCGAACACCGGCTCCTGGCGCACCTCGCCGAACGACGAACTCGTCCGGCAGGCCGAGCGCGTACGGCAGCCCGCCGCGGGCGGGGTCACCACCTCCGGCCTGCCGCGCCGCGTGCCCCGGGCGAACCTCGTGCCCGGCACCGCCCAGCAGCAACAGCACCAAAGCGGTCCGCAGGTCTCGCGTGCGCCCGATGACGTACGCGGCCGGCTGACCAATCTTCGTCGGGGCATCGCTCAGGGCCGACAGGCCGGCAGCGGCCAGACCGGCAGCTTCCCGAGCCCCACTCACCAGCAGGAGCGTTAGTTGAGTCCGATGAGCCAGGCGGCACAGAACCTGAACTGGTTGATCACCAACTTCGTGGACAACACCCCCGGGGTGTCCCACACAGTGGTGGTCTCCGCCGACGGCCTTCTGCTGGCGATGTCCGAAGGCTTCCCGAGAGACCGCGCCGACCAGCTGGCGGCCGTCGCCTCCGGGCTGACCTCGCTGACGGCCGGGGCGTCCCGGATCTTCGAGGGCGGCACCGTGGCACAGACGGTCGTCGAGATGGAGCGCGGGTTCCTCTTCCTGATGTCCATCTCGGACGGGTCGTCCCTCGCGGTACTGGCCCACCCCGAGGCGGACATCGGCCTCGTCGGCTACGAGATGGCACTGCTCGTCGACCGCGCGGGTGCGGTACTCACCCCGGATCTGCGCGCCGAACTCCAGGGCAGTCTGCTCCACTGACCGGCCCCGGCACCACCCACCTCACGAAAACACCGTCCGGCCGCCACAATCCCCCCACCGGCCCCGTCAGACGGCTTGACTGACCGACTTGCTGTCCCGCCCGGAGGATTCATGACCCCGCCCACCGCCCATCATGATCCGTACGCGGAGCCGTACGGGGACGAGGGCGACCAGCCGCTGGTGAGGCCCTACGCCATGACCGGCGGCCGGACCCGGCCCCGCTACCAGCTCGCCATCGAGGCGCTGATCAGCACCACGGCCGACCCGGCCGTGCTCATGGGGCTGCTTCCCGAGCACCAGCGCATCTGCCACCTGTGCCGCGAGGTCAAGTCGGTCGCGGAGGTGTCGGCTCTGCTGAACATGCCGCTCGGTGTGGCCCGGATCCTGGTGGCCGACCTCGCCGAGGCCGGCATGGTCGCCATCCACCAGCCTGGTGGCGACGAGAACAACGGCGGCGCTCCGGATGTGACGCTGCTCGAAAGGGTGCTCAGTGGACTTCGCAAGCTCTGACGCGGGCCGGGCCACCACCTCCGCGAAGATCGTGGTGGCGGGCGGCTTCGGCGTGGGCAAGACCACGTTCGTCGGCGCCGTCTCGGAGATCAACCCGCTGCGCACAGAGGCCGTCATGACGTCCGCGTCCGCCGGCATCGACGACCTCACCCACACCGGGGACAAGACCACCACCACGGTGGCCATGGACTTCGGCCGCATCACCCTGGACCAGGACCTCATCCTCTACCTGTTCGGCACCCCCGGCCAGGACCGCTTCTGGTTCATGTGGGACGACCTCGTCCGCGGCGCCATCGGCGCCATCGTCCTCGTCGACACCCGCCGCCTCGCCGACTGCTTCCCCGCCGTCGACTACTTCGAGAACAGCGGACTCCCCTTCGTCATCGCCCTCAACGGCTTCGACGGACAACAGCCCTACAGCCCCGACGAAGTCCGCGAAGCACTCCAGATCGGCCCCGACACCCCCATCATCACCACCGACGCCCGCCACCGCGCCGACGCCAAGAGCGCCCTCATCACGCTCGTCGAACACGCCCTCATGGCCCGCTTGAAGTAACACCCAAGTACGACGGGCAATACGGCAGTTGTCGTAAAGGTTTCGGAGCCGGCTGTGGCCTTTGACACGGCCGGCTCCGGTGTTCATAACAGTTCGGCAGAGGAATGGCCGGGTATCACCACGCGACGCGTTCGCGTGGTGCCGCTGCGCGCACGAACCCCCCGTCTTTTGGCAAGGCTCGCTCTTTATGACCGTTTTATCTGGCGTTTACAACCGCTCCATCACAGGGTTCCGCTGTTTGGAATCGCGCTGGTCCACGTGCTGGAATGCCTGAACTGCCCAATGGTCCAAGACGTACCCCGTAGTGGTCTGTGGTGAACCGGGCTCTGAGAGACTGCGGCACGACGTAGGTGCCGACCGCCGAGAGGTTGTTGGTCGAGTGAGGCGAAGCAAGAACGGTCCCGAGCCGTCGGCGCGGGGCAACTTCACCCCGCCGCCGCGCGCTGCGGCGCCCACCCCCGTTCCCGGCGCGGAGCCGGCGGCGGCTCCGGCGTCCGGCGGCCGCCTCTCCCCGCAGAACTGGCGGGTGCCGACCCGGCTGAACGCGATCCTGCTCATACCCGTGATGGTCGGCCTCGTCATGGGCGGCTTCCAGGTGAAGAGCTCGATCGACACCTGGCAGGAGGCCCGCGACGCCGAGAACACCGCCCGTCTGGTGCGCGCCGCCCTCTCCTACGCCGACGCCCTGGAGAACGAGCGCGACGTCAGCGCCGAGCCGCTGCTGCTGAACAAGACGGACGCCCGGAGCAAGGCGGTCGTCGACGACGCCCGCAAGGCCACCGACCAGGCCGCCGCGGTGTTCGAGGACGTCGCGAAGAGCGCCCCGGACAAGTCGGGCATCAAGCGCCGGCTGACGCTGTTCCACGAGGCCCAGCCCCAGCTGGCACGGCTGCGGCAGGCCGCCTTCACCTCCCGGATGACCGGCGGAAAGACCGAGGAAGGCTACGTCGAGGTCATCCACCCGCTGATGGAGTTCGCCAACGAACTCGGTCTGGGCACCGGAAACATCACCTCCTACGGCCGTACCGTCTACGCCATGTCGCTGACCAAGGCGGCACTGTCGCTGGAGCGGTCGATCGGCACGCACCTGCTGGTCAAGCCCGGCCCGGACGCCCCGAACCTGGCGTCCCAGCAGATCTCCCTGTCCTCGTACGCCTACCTGGAGCGCATCGCGCTGGAGGAGTACAAGGGCGGTGGCACCGAGGCCGACGCGCAGAAGCTCGAGGACGCCAAGGCGAAGATCGAGACGGACGCCGCCGCGCTCGCCCGCAAGGCCAAGGCACAGGACCCGAAGTACGTCGCCCCGCCGTCGGACCCGACCGACATGGTCACGGCGCTGGCCACCATGAAGGACACCAGCCCGCTCACCCGTGAGGGGCTGGCCACCAAGGGGATCACCACCGACAACTGGTGGGCGGTCAACACGCTGAAGTACAAGGCCTACCGCCAGATCGAGGCGGACATGGCCGACCGGGCGGTGAACGAGGCGTCCGGCATCGCCGACGACGCCAAGACCTCCGCCCTGATCACCGGTGCCGTCGTCGTCATCGGTCTGCTGGCCGCGTTCATCCTGGCCGGCATGGTGGCCCGCCAGATGAGCCGCTCGATGCGCCGGCTGCGCAACGCCGCCTTCGGCATCGCCGAGCAGCGGCTGCCGATGCTGGTCGACCAGCTCTCCCGCACCGACCCCGGCCGGGTCGACACCCGGGTCGAGCCGATCCCGATCACCAGCAAGGACGAGATCGGCGAGGTCGCCCGCGCCTTCGACCAGGTGCACCGCGAGGCGGTCCGGCTCGCCTCCGAGCAGGCGCTGCTGCGGGGCAACATCAACGCGATCTTCACCAACCTCTCGCGCCGCAACCAGTCGCTGATCGAGGGCCAGCTGACCCTGATCACCGACCTGGAGAACAACGAGGCCGACCCCGACCAGCTGGAGAACCTCTTCAAGCTGGACCACCTGGCCACCCGTATGCGCCGCAACGGCGAGAACCTGCTGGTCCTCGCCGGCGAGGAGCCCGGCCGCCGCTGGGACCAGCCGGTGCCGCTGATCGACGTGCTGCGCGCCGCCTCCTCCGAGGTGGAGCAGTACGAGCGCATCGAGCTGTCGGGGGTGCCGGAGGCCGAGATCCACGGCCGAGCGGTCACCGACCTCGTGCACCTGCTGGCCGAGCTGCTGGAGAACGCCACCACGTTCTCCTCCCCGCAGACCAAGGTCCGCGTCACCGCGACCCGGCTGCCCGACGGCCGCGTGATGATCGAGATCCACGACAAGGGCATCGGTCTGACCGCCGAGGACTTCGCGGACATCAACCACAAGCTGGCCAACCCGCCGACCGTGGACGCCGCGATCTCCCAGCGCATGGGCCTGTTCGTGGTCGGCCGGCTGTCCGACCGGCACGGCATCCGGGTCCAGCTGCGCCCCTCGGGCGAGCAGGCCGGTACCACGTCCCTGGTCATGCTGCCGGACGCGATCACGCACGGCGGTGGCGGCGAAGCCCCGCTGGAGCGCGAGGAGTTCACCGTCTCGCAGATCATCCCGGAGCAGCAGTTCCGGGGTGCGGACGCCGGTGCACAGCAGCAGCAGCCCGTGCGCACCGCCGCCGAGCTGGGCTTCGACGACAGCCAGTACACCGAGGACGCCGAGGACGCCGACGGCACCCGCGGCCTGGACCCCATCGGCCGCACCCGGATGCGCGAGGAGCGCCGGGCCGCGCTGGAGGCCCAGCAGGGCCGGCAGCACGCCGAGCCGCAGCACGAGACCGCCGGTTACCAGGACCCGTTCACCGGTGGGCAGCAGGCCTACCAGGAACAGCAGCCGCAGCAGGCGTACCAGGAGCAGCAGGCGTACGACGGGCAGCAGCCGCAGCAGGCGTTCGAGGCGCCGGCGTACGAGGAGCGGCAGACCGGCTCGTACCCGGAGCAGCACACCGGGTCGTACGAGGAGCAGCACACCGGGTCGTACGAGGAGCAGCACACGGGTTCGTACCCGGAGCAGCACACCGGCTCCTACCAGGAGCAGCACACGGGCTCGTACCCGGAGCAGCACACGGGCTCGTACCCGGAGCAGCACACCGGGTCGTACGAGCAGCCGTACCAGCAGTCGTACGACGAGCAGTACTACGAGCCGACCGGTGAGGTGCCGCAGCCCGAGGGCTTCTCCGCCGACGGCGGTTACCCTGAGTCCCGGGCACCGTACGCCGAGCCCGCCCAGCAGCCGTCCTACCAGGACGACTGGCCGCAGCAGGACGGCTACCAGAACGGCTATCCGGCCCAGTACGCTCCGGAAACGGAAACCCCGCGGCCCGCTGACGCGGATGAGCGGAACGGCGTAGGCTTCGACCGTCCGGGTACGGCCTCTCCCGCCGCGCACGATCTGACCGATGCCGGGCTGCCCCGCCGTGGCTCAGCCGCGAGCGGTTCCCACGGCGCCGGCTCCGCGAACGCGAACGGCACGGCGCGCGTGCGGCAGGAAGCGGCGTCCCCGGCACCGGGGAACACCCAGGGCACGGGCGGCGACAGCAGCGGCTGGCGGTCGGCGAACGACGAGCGGTGGCAGCAGGCCGCGCAGCTCAGGAAGCCCAAGGCAGGCGGGGTCACCGCCTCCGGTCTGCCGCGGCGGGTGCCCAAGGCCAACCTGGTCGAGGGTTCCGCCGAATCCACCCCCCAGGGAGGCCCACAGGTCTCCCGCGCCCCGGAGGACGTCCGGGGCAGGCTGAGCAACCTGCGTCGGGGCGTCCAGCGCGGGCGCAGCGCAGGCAGTGATACGAACGGCCAGGGCTTCGGTCCTGACAGCACCTACAACCAGGAGCGTTAGTGTGAGCCCGATGAGCCAGGCGGCACAGAACCTGAACTGGTTGATCACCAACTTCGTGGACAACACCCCGGGGGTGTCCCACACGGTGGTGGTCTCCGCCGACGGACTCCTTCTGGCGATGTCCGAAGGCTTCCCCCGCGACCGCGCCGACCAGCTCGCGGCCGTCGCCTCCGGTCTGACCTCGCTGACCGCCGGTGCCTCGCGCATCTTCGAGGGCGGCAACGTGAACCAGACGGTTGTGGAGATGGAGCGAGGATTCCTCTTCATCATGTCCATCTCCGACGGCTCGTCCCTCGCGGTACTGGCCCACCCGGAGGCGGACATCGGCCTCATCGGGTACGAGATGGCCCTTCTGGTGGACCGCGCGGGCACGGTTCTCACCCCGGATCTCCGCGCGGAGCTCCAGGGCAGCCTTCTCAACTAGTAATCGGACGATGCGTATACGTGTCCCGGGGCCGTAAGGTTTCGGGACGCGGCTTCCACAGGGATGGGTGCCCCGCGTAGTTCGGAGGAGGAGAAAGTGGCAACACCCCCAGGCGGTTCGTCTTCGGGCAACTGGTCGTACGGACCTGCCCAGGGCCAGAACGACGGCTCGGCGAACCCGTACAACTTCCCCTCCACCCCCAGCCACCGCCGGCCCTACGCCCCGCAGGGCCCCGGTCCCTACAACCAGCCGCCGTACGACCAGCCGCAGGCGCCGCGCATCCAGCCGGTGCAGCCACAACGCCGTCCCGAGCCGACCCCGGCCACGGCGTCGAACAACCCCCTGGTGCGTCCGTACGCCATGACCGGCGGCCGGACCCGCCCGCGCTACCAGCTCGCCATCGAGGCACTGGTGCACACCACCGCTGCTCCGCACCAGATGCAGGGCCAGCTGCCCGAGCATCAGCGGATCTGCAACCTGTGCCGGGAGATCAAGTCGGTGGCCGAGATCTCGGCCCTGCTGACGATCCCCCTCGGCGTGGCCAGGATCCTCGTCGCCGACTTGGCGGAGGCGGGCCTGGTCGCCATCCATCAGCCCGGCGGCGACGAGAACGCCGGTGGCCAGCCAGACGTGACACTGCTCGAAAGGGTGCTCAGTGGACTTCGCAAGCTCTAGCGGCGGTCCTTCCCGCTCCACCACCTCCGCGAAGATCGTGGTGGCGGGCGGCTTCGGCGTGGGCAAGACCACGTTCGTCGGCGCCGTCTCGGAGATCAACCCGCTGCGCACAGAGGCCGTCATGACGTCCGCGTCCGCCGGCATCGACGACCTCACCCACACCGGGGACAAGACCACCACCACGGTGGCCATGGACTTCGGCCGCATCACCCTGGACCAGGACCTCATCCTCTACCTGTTCGGCACCCCCGGCCAGGACCGCTTCTGGTTCATGTGGGACGACCTCGTCCGCGGCGCCATCGGCGCCATCGTCCTCGTCGACACCCGCCGCCTCGCCGACTGCTTCCCCGCCGTCGACTACTTCGAGAACAGCGGACTCCCCTTCGTCATCGCCCTCAACGGCTTCGACGGACAACAGCCCTACAGCCCCGACGAAGTCCGCGAAGCACTCCAGATCGGCCCCGACACCCCCATCATCACCACCGACGCCCGCCACCGCGCCGACGCCAAGAGCGCCCTCATCACGCTCGTCGAACACGCCCTCATGGCCCGCCTGCGGTAACCGCGTCCCCCGGGCAACCGACGCGGGCTCCTGTCGCTCTTCTCTGAGGACAGGAGCCTTTGTCGTGGTACGTACGGGTGGGTCCGGGATGCATGTGATCGAGATCGACGGCTGGAGTGCGCTGCTGTGGGCGGCACTGCTGCTGGTGCCGAGCGCGCTGGTGTCCTCGGCGCTGCTGTTCCCGCTGCGGGCGCGGCTGCGCAGCCCGCTGGTCCTCGGCTGGCTGACCACGTTCCTGACCGCCGTCCTGCTGCCGCTGTGGACCCCGGGCCTGCGCCTGACCTCCCTGTGGCCGGCGGCCTGTGTGGCCACCCTGTCCCTGCCGCTGGAGCCGTGGCTGCGAAAGCGGGACGAGAGGCGGCGCGAGGGGTGAGACATCGTCGGGACGTCCGTTCCCGGCCCCGCGTCCGAACACACCACGGCCCCGCCCTCCCGAGGGAGCGGCGGGGCCGTGGCCGAGCGGTACGCGGCGCTCAGTGCCAGCTGTGCGGGGCCCGGAAGCCCGGCTCGCGCTCCAGGCGGCGCCAGCCTGCCCGGGCGCGGAGGTGGTGGGACGGGGCCGGGGCCGGCTGGGCGGCGGCTCGGGCGAGGAGGAGGGCCGTGATGGCGGCGACTTCCTCGGGCTCGGCGTGACCCTTTTCGACGCGGATGTCAGGAGTACTCATGGGTGTCGGTCTCCGTGAGGGTTACTGCGGCGGGTTGCCGTGCTTGCGGGAGGGCAGGTCGGCGTGCTTGGTGTGCAGCATCGCGAGCGACTTGATCAGCACCTCGCGGGTCTCGGCGGGGTCGATGACGTCGTCCACGAGGCCACGCTCGGCCGCGTAGTACGGGTGCATCAGCTCGGCCTTGTACTCCTTGACCATCTTCTGCCGCATGGCCTCGGGGTCCTCGGCGGAGGCGATCTGCCGGCGGAAGATGACGTTGGCCGCGCCCTCCGCGCCCATCACGGCGATCTCGTTCGTGGGCCAGGCGTAGGTCAGGTCGGCGCCGATCGACTGGGAGTCCATGACGATGTAGGCACCTCCGTACGCCTTGCGCAGGATGAGCGAGATCCGCGGCACGGTCGCGTTGCAGTAGGCGTACAGCAGCTTCGCGCCGTGGCGGATGATTCCGCCGTGCTCCTGGTCGACGCCGGGGAGGAACCCGGGGACGTCCAGGAAGGTGACGATCGGGATATTGAAAGCGTCACACATCTGGACGAAGCGCGCAGCTTTTTCACTCGCCTCGATGTCCAGGACGCCCGCGAGGACCTGCGGCTGGTTGGCGATGATGCCGACGACCTGGCCGTCCAGGCGGCCCAGGGCGCAGATGATGTTGCGCGCCCAGCGCTCGTGGACCTCGAGGTACTCGCCGTCGTCGACGATCTCCTCGATGACCTTGGCCATGTCGTACGGCCGGTTGCCGTCGGCCGGGACCAGGTCCAGCAGGACGTCGCTGCGGCGGTCGACGGGGTCGGTGGACTCGACGCGGGGCGGGTTCTCGCGGTTGTTCTGCGGGAGCAGCGAGAGGAGGTAGCGCACCTCGGCGATGCACGTCTCCTCGTCGTCGTAGGCGAAGTGGCACACACCGGAGGTCTCGGCGTGCACGTCGGCGCCGCCCAGGCCGTTCTGGGTGATCTCCTCGCCGGTGACGGCCTTGACCACGTCCGGGCCGGTGATGAACATCTGCGAGGTCTCGCGGACCATGAAGACGAAGTCCGTGAGGGCCGGGGAGTACGCGGCACCGCCCGCGCACGGGCCGAGCATCACCGAGATCTGCGGGATGACACCGCTGGCCTTGGTGTTGCGCTGGAAGATGCCGCCGTAGCCGGCGAGGGCGGAGACGCCCTCCTGGATACGGGCGCCGGCGCCGTCGTTCAGGGAGACCAGCGGCGCACCGGCCGCGATGGCCATGTCCATGATCTTGTGGATCTTGGTGGCGTGGGCCTCGCCCAGCGCGCCGCCGAAGATCCGGAAGTCGTGGGCGTAGACGAAGACCGTACGGCCCTCCACCGTGCCCCAGCCGGTGATGACACCGTCGGTGTACGGCTTCTTCGCCTCCAGGCCGAAACCGGTCGCCCGGTGCCGGCGCAGCTGCTCGACCTCCTGGAAGGATCCGGGGTCGAGGAGCAGCTCGATCCGCTCCCGCGCCGTCAGCTTGCCCTTGGCGTGCTGCGCCTCGGTCGCCTTCTCACTCGGACCCGCCACGGCCCGCGCACGGATTTCGTGCAGCTCGGCGACCCGTCCGCGCGCGTCCGTCGGCTCGCCGGTCGGCTCACCCGTCGTCTCTTCCAAAACGGTCATGTAGTGACCTTACGAAGGACACCAAGAAAAGCGAGCCGTCGACTCTGTACAGTCTCCGGCCCGTTTTCCTGGTACGAGTGAACAGAACCACCGAGTGATGCAGGCGTTCCGACTGCTCAGCGGGGCATCCCGTTGTAGGGAGGCCACAAACCGATCAGCCGAGAGTCACCTCACATTCGTGGGTGTCACATGCCATCCCCGGAGTGACGCGGACCCTCAGACGGCGGCCTGTCTCCAGCACGTCGACGCCGTCGCCGGCCCGGGTGACCGCGCGCACGGGGCGGTCCCAGACCAGTTCCAGGGGGGCTCCGGTGCGCGGTGGCTCGCTGATCCGGAGGGAGGCGGTACGGCCCCGGCGCACGACGAGCACGCTCGCGCCGGCCGAGACGGTCAGCTCCCCCACCGTACCGGCCCCCCAGAAGGTGCACGCCGTCACCCCCGGCCGGGGTACGGCGACGGCCTGGGTGGTGGTGTCGTTGGCGAGGACGCTCAGCCAGTGCCGGTCACCCGCGCGGGCGGCGGTCTCGGCGCGGGTGGCGCCGGGCAGCAGGACGTAGGCGTAGCGGGCGTCGGCCGGGTCGGTGCCGTGGTCGAGCCAGAGGGTCTGCCAGCGCCGGGTGCGCCGCTCGGGGCCGCTGGTGGTGTTGATGTCGGCCCAGGCGCCGGTGCGGTCCTCGCGCAGGGTGCGCAGTTCGCCGCCGAGGGGCAGGATCCAGCCGCCGTGCCCCTCCAGGTGGGCCCAGTCCCGGCCGCGTACGAGGGGCTGGGTGCCGTTCTCGCCCAGGTTGCGGTTGTCCACGACCGTCTCGACGGGCACGCCGTCGGCGCAGGAGATCCCGGCGCCGAGGCAGACCACGGCGTCGTCGAGGAAGAACCAGGACTTGCGGGCCTGGAGGGACGAGCCGAGTCCCTTGAGGTGCTGGCCGACGGCCGCGTAGGTGCCGTCGGTGGTGCCGCCGACCCAGCGCACGGCCGGTCTGGGGGCGCCCCACTCGCCGCCGGCCCGGTCGGCGAGCCGCCGGGTGGAGACGGTGGTGCCGGGCAGCCGGTACCAGTCGACGGTGGGCCAGTACCAGTCGGTGTACTGGTCCCCGCTCCCCCGTGGCCACCAGGAGAGCATGCCGGAGCCGGTGTGCCAGCCGCGCGGGTTCTCGCCGTTGCCGCATTCGTAGTGGGCGATGCGGTCGCTGGCCATGGCGAGGGCGGCGGTGAACCGGGGGGTGCGGTGGACGGCGCGGTCCATGGCCGGGAAGAGCCGGTGCCCGAGGGGTTCGGGGGCGGCGGGGACGGGCGAGGCGGCGACGGCGTGCAGTCGGGCGAGATCACCGACACCGAACTGACGTGCGGTCAGGATCGGTACCACTGTGTCCCGTTCGATCCAGCCCTTGATGCGCCCGTACCACCGCTCCCGCTCCTGCGGGCTCGCGCCGTCGGCGAGGAGGGTGATGGCGGCGATCAGGGCCTGGCCGTGGTAGTGGTCGCTGCGCATCACGCCCTGGTCGTCGGAGCGCAGCCAACCCCGGCTGATGGCACGGCCGTTGACGCAGTCCATGACCAGTCCGTCGTGGATCAGCGGCGCGTAGGCGTGCTCGACGCTGTCCAGGATGTGCTGCCGGCCGGGATCGGTGATGTCCCACTGCGAACCGGCGAACAGCGCGAACAGCCGCCCGAGGCCGTCGAGGAGGACCTGGCCGTAGGTGCCCGAGTAGGCGACCCAGGTGTGCTGGACGAAGGAGCCGTCGGTGTAGAGGCCGTCACCCTGGGTGACGTACGGGAAGACGGGCGAGAGGGCGTCGCGGGCGAGGGCGATCTTCTGCGGGCTGCGGCCGAGGATGCCGCGCAGGACGACCGAGCGGCACAGGTCGACGCGGTTGGCGCCGGTGCTGGTGCCGGAGTAGTCGGTGAGCATCGCGTCCGGTATGAAGTGGTCGACTGCCGCGCAGGCCGCCGCGACCCGGTCCGGGCCCGCCTGCGCGTACAGCGCGGCGGTGATGTCCATCAGCGGGCGGGGGCTGCCGATCTGCCACTCCCACCAGTTGCCGTAGCGGGCGGTCGACGGGTTGTAGACGGTGGCGGAGAGGTGGTCGAGCCCCCGTAACACGTCCGTGAGCAGGCCGGGGTCGCCGGTGACACCGGTGCCGGTCTGGACGTAGGCCTGGGTCATGGTCCACAGGCGGTTGTAGCCGAAGGTGATGCCGGACGGCGGGTCGAAGGGGTGGCCGGGCCAGAGGGAGGCCGGGCCCGGGAGCATGGAGGCCTGGAACTCCCGGGCTCTCTGCCCGAGTTGGGCGAGGCGGGAGGCGTACGGTTCGGCGGCCGGGTCGTAGCCGGTGCCTAGCGCGATGCCGAGCCAGCGCCCGCGCAGCGTCTCGTACGGGTCGGGGCCGGCCGCCCGCGCGCTCCACCCGGGGGTGGCGGCGAGGGCGGCGGCCAGCAGCAGTGCGCGTCGGGTCATGCGGAGGGGCCCGGTCACCGCCGTCGCCGCCCGGTCAGCAGCCGCCGCAGTTGTAGTAGAGGACGTCCCAGTGGTTGCCCTCGTCGGCGTAGATGTTGCCGGAGCCGGACTGGTACTGCGGGGCGCCGTCGCCGCGCAGGCCGATGTAGGTGAAGGTGTTCTTGACGTACGAGGTCACGCACGTGTTCTTGCCGTAGTCGAGCTTGTAGCCGTTCCAGTGGGAGTAGGTGCCGGAGGCGTGGCCGGTCTCGGTGCCGCCGGTGATGTTGAGCGCGCAGCCGCTGGCGCTCTTGAGGGTCTGGGCGCCCTGGGCGGTGGCGAGGTTGAGCTGCTCGAAGGACGTACAGGTGGGGTTGTTCCGGTCGGAGCAGTTGCCGGAGGACGACCAGGTGATGCCGGACTGGCGGAACATCGAGGTGGCGGTGGCGTGGCTGATCTTGGTGACGGCGGTGGCGGCGGAGGCTTCCGGGGCGGTGCCTACGAGGGCGAGGCCGGGGGTGGCGACGAGGGCGAGGGTCGTCAGGAGTGAGCGGATCTTCATGATCTTCATGGGGGGCCTTCCTGCGATGGGCCGGGCTCTTCCGGGGCGGCTGTGCAGGTGGTGCAGGCGGCATCGTGCCCGAGGGAGGCGGTGGTGCACCAGAGGCACGAACGGGTGACTGTGTGTGTGGGTGACGACACGGCCCGCTTTAGTTGAACGTTGAACTGAATGGGGTTATGGTCGGAGCCCGAACTTAGTTCAACGTTCAACCAGGAGCATGTCATGGGTATCTTCGGCCGCAAGAACACCAACCAGTCCGCGCCCGCCGCGCCGGCCGTCGCCGGCCCCGATCTGACCGCGCTGACCGGTGACTACGTCATCGACCCGGCCCACAGCACGATCGGGTTCGTCGCCCGGCACGCGATGGTCACCAACGTGAAGGGCGGTTTCGGTGACTTCACCGGCACGCTGCACCTGGACGGGGCCGAGCCGACGAAGTCCACGGCCGCGCTGGACGTGCGGATGGAGAGCATCGACACGGGTAACGCGGACCGTGACACCCACCTGAAGTCGGCGGACTTCTTCAAGACGGACGAGTTCCCGACGATGACGTTCCGGTCGACCGGGGTGGAGGTGCCGGGTGGTGAGGAGTACCGCGTCACCGGTGAGCTGTCCCTGCTCGGTGTCACCAAGCCGTTGACCATCGAGCTGGAGTTCAACGGCTTCGCCAAGGATCCGTTCGGCAACGAGCGGGTGGGCTTCACCGGCAAGGCGGAGATCCTGCGGTCCGAGTGGGGGCTGACGTGGAACGCGGCGCTGGAGACGGGCGGTGTGCTGATCTCCGACAAGGTGAAGCTGACGTTCGATGTCTCTGCGATCAAGCAGGCGTGAGGGAGGTTCCGGGCGCCGCCGTGGGTGTGGGGGCCGGTGTTTTTCAGTGGCCGTCTCGCTTCTTGGCCGGTGCCGGGCCCGTGGGTGGGCTGCGTGGTGCTGGCGGGGGGGATGCGCGGTCGCGGCTCACCTGCGTGCCGGGTGCGCTTGGCGGCTACCGGCCCGGTGGCGGGGTACGCGGTCCCGACTCGCCGGCACGCGAGTGCGTTCGGCGGCTTCCGGCCCGGCGGAGAGGGGGCGGGCTCGGCCGGGTGGGGTTTGGTCGTGGACAGGTATTCCAGAACGAGCCTCCCGGGGGATCGGTCAGGCTGGGGACGGCGTCGCGTGGCGGGGGGCGCGGGTGTGCGTGGCGGTCGTCAGTCGGGGGGGGTGGCCGCTCGCGTAGGGGCCGGCCGGACGGGACGTCGGGAATGGTCGCTTCTGGGCGGCCGGGAAGAGTCTTCGCCTCGGTGATGCCCACGCCGTGCGCGAGCGGGGTTCGGTTTCCCGAACCCCCGAACCGGGGGCGGCCACGATCGACCGGCGTGCCGTGTCCGTCGAGGATGAGGGCATGGCTGAGACGGCGATGGATGTCGAGGACGGAACCGCCGTACGGGCGGAGGGCCTGCACCGGGAGTACGGGCGGGGTGCTGCCGCCGTACGGGCGTTGCGCGGGGTGTCGGTGGCCCTCGCGCCCGGGACCTTCACGGCGGTGATGGGGCCGTCGGGCTCCGGCAAGACCACCTTGCTGCACTGCCTCGCGGGGATGGACCGGCCCACTCGGGGTTCCGTGTGGTGGGACGGAGACGAGGTTTCCCGGCTGTCCGAGCGGCGGCTGGCGGAACTTCGGCGCAGCCGGGTCGGGTTCGTCTTCCAGGCCTTCAATCTGATGCCGGGGATGACGGTCGCGCAGAACGTCGAGCTTCCCGGCCGACTGGCCGGTGAGCGGCCTGAACGGTGGCGGGTGCTGGACGCACTCGACCGGGTCGGGCTGGCCGGGCGTGAGCGGTACCGGCCCGGGCAGTTGTCCGGTGGGCAGCAGCAGCGGGTGGCGATCGCCCGGGCGCTGGTCTCCCGCCCTCGGGTCCTCTTCGCCGATGAGCCGACCGGCGCGCTGGACCGGGCCACCGGCCACGAGATCCTCGCCCTGCTGCGCGCCGGTGTGGACCGGGAGGGCCGGACCTGCGTGATGGTGACCCACGATCCGGTTGCCGCCGGGTACGCGGACCGGGTGCTGCTGCTCGCCGACGGCCTGGTGGTGGACGAGCTCGACCGGCCCACCGCGGCCCGGGTCGGCGACCGGCTGAGCCGGCTGGGCGGGTGAGGGTGATGATTCCGGTCGCTCTCGGGCAGATGCGTCGGTGTCCGGCTGCCTTCGCCGGTCTGGCGTGCGCGCTGTTCCTCGCGATCGCGACCGTGACGCTGTTCGGCTCGCTGTTCGCCGCCGATGTCACCGCGCCCGCGTCCGCCCGGCGGGCGGCCACGGGGCCGGGAGTGGCGGTGATCGCCGGTGCCTTCGGTGAGATCGCCGTCCTGGTGGCGTTCTTCGTCGTGGCCGACGCGTCGGGTTTCGCCCTCCGCCGGCAGCATCGCGAGCTGGCCCTGCTGCGCACCATCGCGGCGACGCCCCGTCAGGCACGTCGGCTGGTACGCGGCCAGGTCGTCGCGACCGCGTTGTCGGTGACCTTGCCCGGCTGGGTCGTGGGCTGGGCGGCGGCCCGCCGTTTCCTCGCCGAGCTACGGCGACTGGGGTTGGCGGCGCCGGGCGTGCGGGTGCCGGGGTCACCGATACCGCTGCTGGTCGCGCTGGCCGTCACGCTCGCCGTCGGCCTGGCGGCCTCGGCCGTCGCGGCCCGGCGGATCTCGCGGATCGCCCCCGCGGCCGCCCTGACCGCCAGCTCGACCGAGCACGGGCGGACGGGTGTGCCACGCCTGCTCGCCGGGGTCGGCGCACTGGTGGGGGGCGGTCTGCTGCTGCGACTGGCCGCGACGCGGCCGGCCGGGGAGATGGACAAGGCGGGGCAGGCGGCATTGCTCGCCGCGGTGGTGCTGCTGGTCGCGGTCGCTTTCCTGGGGCCGTTCGCGGTGCGTGTCCTGGTGGCCGTGCTGGGGGTGCCGGTACGGGCTCTGGCGCCCGGTTCCGGGTGGCTCGCCCACGCCAACCTGCGCGGATACGCGCGGCGGCTGTCGTCCGCGGTGGTGCCGGTCGCGCTGCTCGTGGGACTGTCGGGCACCATGCTGATCATGACGGACACCGCCGGGCACGCCGCGCGGGCGACGGCCACCAGTGTCACCTCCGCCACGGACGTCTGGCTGCGGCAGGCCGAGGTGGCGCTGCTGACCTGCTTCGCCGCCGTGACCACCGTCAACACCCTGGTCGCCGTGACGGCCGAACGGCGCCGCGAATTCGCGCTGCTGCGGCTGGCCGGCGCGCACCGGTGGCAGCTGAT
>NZ_JACBWZ010000670.1 GCF_013870595.1 Streptomyces sp. WELS2
TGCGCGCTCACCAGGATCGACGGCCATGTGACCGGCATCGTCGCCAACCAGCCGCAGTCGATGGCCGGTGTGCTGGACATCCAGGCGAGCGAGAAAGCCGCGCGGTTCGTCCAGTTCTGCGACGCGTTCAACATCCCGCTGGTCACCCTCGTGGACGTCCCCGGCTTCCTGCCCGGCGTCGGCCAGGAGCACGACGGCATCATCCGGCACGGCGCCAAGCTGCTCTACGCGTACTGCAACGCCACCGTGCCGCGGATCCAGCTGATCCTGCGCAAGGCGTACGGCGGCGCCTACATCGTCATGGACTCGCGGTCCATCGGCGCGGACCTCTCCTTCGCCTGGCCGGTCAACGAGATCGCCGTGATGGGCGCGGAGGGCGCCGCGAACGTGATCCACCGCCGGGAGATAGCCGCGGCCGAGGACCCGGAGGCGACGCGCGCACAAAGGATCAAGGAGTACCGGAGCGAGCTGATGCACCCGTACTACGCCGCCGAACGCGGACTGGTGGACGACGTCATCGACCCCGTCCAGACCCGGGCCGTCCTGGCGGAGGCGCTGGCGATGCTGCGCTCCAAGCACGCCGAGCTGCCCAGCCGCAAGCACGGGAACCAGCCCGTGTGATGGCCGCACCGGACGAACCCACCCCACTGGTACGGGTGTTGCGCGGCAACCCCGACCCCGCGGAACTCGCCGCGATCACCGCGGTGATGGCCCTGGTGACACGGCGGCAGCCGGCCGGCACCCCCGACGACCGTGCCGCGTACGCCTCCTGGGCGGGGACGGAGCGCTTCCCCGCGCCCCGCCGGCCGTCCTGGCGGACCACTTCCTGAGCGGCGGTTCCCGAACGGCTGCCGCGACGAGCGGCCCCGGACGCCGCAACGGCCGTACGACCACACGCACCGCACCACCGCACCACCGCACCCACCCGGACCGCTCCACGGCCGGCCGCTTCGGAGCCCGCCCGGCAACGGCGCCGGGCCTCCCCGGACACGGCGGCCCGTGGAGCCGAGAACCAGCACACCCAACGGAGGGATCAGCATGACCCGGTTCCTGGAACGCCTGAAAACCTTCGGTGACACCGAGGCGATCGTCTTCGACGGCACACCGACCAGTTACGCGCGGCTGGTGGAGCGCACGGCCGACTGGCAGACCTACCTGACCGACCGCGGCGTGCGCCCCGGACGGGTCGTGGCCGTGGAGGGCGCCAGCAGTGTCGAGGCCTGCGCCGCGCTGCTCGCCCTGGTCGCACTGGAGTCCGTGGTCGTCCCGCTCACCCCGCTGCCCGAGGCCAAGCGGGCGGAGTTCCACGACATCGCCGAGGTGGAGGCGGTCGTGGTGATCCGGCCCGACGGCTCACGGACGTTCGAACGCACCGGGCGCACGGCCGACCACGAGCTCTACCGCACGCTGCGCGAGGCCGGCGTCCCCGGCCTGGTGCTCTTCAGCTCCGGCACCACCGGCCGCTCCAAGGCCACGGTCCTCGACTTCTCCCGGGTCCTCGCCCGATACGGCGAGCCGACCCGGCCGGCCCGCACCCTGGCCTTCCTCAACCTGGACCACATCGGCGGCATCAACACCCTGCTGCACACCCTCAGCCAGGGCGGCACGCTGATCACCATCGCCGAACGCACCGCCGACACCGTCTGCGCGGCCGTCGCCGGCCACCGGGTCCAGGTGCTGCCGACCACCCCGACCTTCCTCAACATGCTGCTGATCTCCGGTGCGTACCAGCGCCACGACCTCAGCACGCTGAAGCTGATCACCTACGGTACGGAGCCCATGCCGCTGGGCACCCTGCGCAGCCTCAAGAAGGCGCTGCCCGAGGTGCGCTTCAAGCAGACCTACGGGCTCTCGGAGCTGGGCATCATGCCCACCAAGTCCAAGAGCGACGACAGCCTGTGGGTGAAGCTCGGCGGGGAAGGCTTCGACCACAGAATCGTCGACGGCGTCCTGTGGATCCGCTCCGACATGGCCATGCTCGGCTACCTCAACGCCCCGGCGCCGTTCGACGAGGACGGCTACTTCAACACCCAGGACGCGGTGGAGATCGACGGCGACTACGTGCGCATCCTCGGCCGCACCTCGGAGATCATCAACGTCGCGGGCGAGAAGGTGTATCCCAGCGAGGTCGAGAACGTCCTGCTGGAGATCCCCAACATCGCCGAGGCCACCGTCTCCGGCCGGCCCAGCCATGTGACGGGCATGGTGGTCAAGGCGACCGTGCGGCTCGCCGAGCCCGCCGAGCAGGCCGACGTCGTGCGGGCCGTCCGCGAGCACTGCGCCCAGCGGCTGGAGAACTACAAGGTCCCCGTGGTCGTGGAGATATCGGACGCCGACCAGCACTCCGAGCGCTTCAAGAAGATCCGGAGCGTGGCATGAGACCGGCGGCCGGGGACGTCGAGGCGGAGACGGCGCAGCGCAAGGTCGCGGTGATCAGCGGCGGCAGCAGGGGACTCGGCCGGACCCTCGTCGAGCGCCTGCTGGCCGACGGCTGGAAGGTGGCCACCTTCAGCCGCCGCGCCAACGAGTTCACCTCCGCGATGACCGAGGCCCACCCCGACGACTTCCACTGGGAGCAGGCCGACCTCGGCGAGCCGGAGGCCATGCGGGCCTTCGCACGCTCGGTGGGCCGCCGGTTCGGCCGCGCCGACCTGCTGGTCAACAACGCCGGCATGCTCCACCAGGAACTGCTGCTGACCACCCCGTCCAAGCGGATCGACTCGCTCATCACCAACAACCTCACCGCGCCGATCCTGCTCACCCAGGCCTGCGCCCGGCTGATGACCCGTCACGGCGGCAACATCATCAACATCTCGTCCATCAACGCCATCCGCGGCTTCCGCGGGGTCTCGGTCTACGCCGCGGCCAAGGCCGGCCTGGAGGGCTTCAGCCGGAGCCTGGCGCGCGAGCTCGGCACCTTCAACATCCGGGTCAACTCCATCGTCCCCGGTTTTTTCGACAGCGACATGACCGCGAACGTCACCGACCGCAACCGTGAACGCATCCAGCACCGCACGCCGCTCGGCCGGCTGGGAACGGCCGACGAGATCGCCGACGCGATCCTCTTCCTCACCTCCGCCCGCGCGCACTTCGTGACCGGGCAGTCCATCGTCATCGACGGAGGCATCACATGCTGAACCAGACGGAGATACGCCAGCTGATAGAGCGGCAGATCCAGGACCTGCTCCTCGACCCCGACACCGACGACGGCAGCGAAGACCTGGTCCGCATCGGCCTCAACTCGATCACGCTCGCGCAGCTGCTGATCGAGCTGGAGACGGAACTCGGCGTCGACCCCTTCCAGGACGGCGTCTCGATCACCGACATGCGCACGATCGACGACCTCGTCCAGGCCTACACCGAGGCGCTGGCCGGCCGGACGGTCACCGCGCCGAGCGGGGCCTGACACGATGACCGCGGACCAGCAGCTGCTGCTGCGCTCCATCGACGACTACCTCGGCCCGGGCGAGACCCGCTTCTTCTCCCGCGGCTACCAGCGGGCCGG
>NZ_JACBWZ010000671.1 GCF_013870595.1 Streptomyces sp. WELS2
GCGTCGACCTGCTGCCGGCCACCGGCTGGCGCCGGGCGGCCGTCGGCGAGGTCAACGCCTTCGGCGACCTGCTGCCCGGGCTCACCGGCCTGCCCGGCAGCGGCGCCGAGGGCCTGGACACCTACGCGGCACAGGTCGCCGCCGCCCTCACCCGGCACACATCGCCACCCCGCCCGCACGAGAACGGAACGAACACGCCCCATGCCCTCGCCTGACCCGACCCCTGCGCACCAGCCCCCGGGCCGCGCCGGGCAACCGGACATGAACCGGATCATCGGCAGCCACGACCTGCTGCTGGTCACCCTCGACACCCTGCGACACGACGTCGCGGCCGAACTGGCGGCGGCGGGCCGCATCCCCCACCTGGCCCGCCACCTGCCCGGCGGCCGGTGGGAGGAACGCCACGCCCCGGGCAGCTTCACCTACGCCTCCCACCAGGCCATGTTCGCCGGCTTCCTGCCGACACCGGCGACCCCCGGCCCGCATCCCCGGCTGTTTGCCGCGCGTTTCGCGGGCAGCGAGACCACCGCCGACGGCACCTATGTCTACGACACCCCCGACCTGGTCTCCGCCCTCGCGAAGGACGGCTACCACACGGTGTGCATCGGGGGAGTGGGCTTCTTCAACAAGCAGGGCCCGCTCGGCTCGGTCCTGCCCGGACTGTTCCACGAGTCCCACTGGGAACCGGAGTTCGGCGTCGCCTCGCCCACCTCCTTCGAGGCCCAGGTGACCCGCGCCGAACAGGTCGTGAGCCGGCTCCCCGCCGACCGGCGGCTGTTCCTCTTCGTCAACGTGTCGGCCCTGCACCAGCCCAACTGGTTCCACCAGCCCGGCGCCACCCGCGAGGCCGGCGACACCCGCGCCACGCACGCCGCCGCACTCGAATACGTCGACCGGCACATCGGCCGCCTGTTCGCCGCCGCGAGCAGCCGGCGCCCCTGCTTCGCCATCGTCTGCTCCGACCACGGCACCGCCTACGGCGACGACGGCTACACCGGGCACCGCCTCGGCCACCCGTCCGTGTGGACCGTGCCCTACGCCCACTTCGTCCTCGACCCCGACCACCGCCAGGAACCCACGCCCGCCGAGGCCGCCCGATGACGCTCGCCCCCCAGCCCACCGACGCAAGCCCGTACCAGAGCTACGTCTACGCCTACCCCCACAAGACCGCCTACGGCCCCCTGCCCGACCGCCCCGCGCTCACCACCCTGTGGGCGGGGGAACCCAAGGACGCCCTCTCCCTCTATCTGCACGTGCCGTTCTGCGAGGTCCGCTGCGGCTTCTGCAACCTGTTCACCCGGATCGGTGCCCCCGACGGCCTCACCACCGCCTACCTCGACGCCCTGGAACGCCAGGCGACGACGGTCCGCGCCGCCCTCGGCGACACCGCCGGTGTCCGCTTCGCGACGGCCGCGTTCGGCGGCGGCACACCCACCTTCCTCACCGCCGCCGAACTCCAGCGCCTGTGCGACATAGCCGAGCACCGGATGGGCGCCGACCTGCGGGCCGTACCGCTCTCCGTCGAGGCGTCACCCGCCACCGCCACCGCCGACCGCCTCGCGGTCCTCGCCGACCGGGGCACCACCCGGCTCAGCCTCGGCGTGCAGAGCTTCGTCGACACCGAGGCCCGCGCCGCCGTACGCCCCCAGCGCCGCGCGGACGTCGAGGCGGCCCTCGCCCGGATCCGGGACACGGCCATCCCCGTGCTGAACATCGACCTCATCTACGGCATCGACGGCCAGACCGACGCCACCTGGCTGCACTCCCTGGACGCCGCCCTCGCCTGGCACCCCGAGGAGCTGTACCTCTACCCCCTCTACGTCCGCCCCCTCACCGGCCTCGACCGCCGCCGCCCCGGCCCCGACCCGGCCTGGGACGAGCAGCGGCTGCGCCTGTACCGGCTGGGCCGCGACCACCTCCTCGCGCACGGCTACGTCCAGCACTCCATGCGCATGTTCCGCCGCGCCGACGCCCCGCCCCAGGGCCCGGACGACTACGCCTGCCAGACCGACGGCATGATCGGCCTCGGCTGCGGAGCCCGCTCGTACACGGCCGGTCTGCACTACTCCTTCGACTACGCCGTGGGCATGCACGAGATCCGCGCCATCATCGACGACTACGTGGCCCGGCCCGCCGCCGGCTTCGCGCACGCCGAGTACGGCCGCCGCATGACACCGGACGAGTTCCGCCGCCGCCATCTGCTGCAGTCCCTGCTCCAGGCCGACGGCCTGCCGGTCGCCGACTACCGGGCGCGCTTCGGCACCGACCCCGCCGAGGACTTCGGCGCCGAGCTGAGCCGCTTCGCCGGCCGCGGCTGGCTGGAGCCGGACGGCACCCGCCGGCTGCGCCTGACCGCGGAAGGGCTGGCGCACTCCGACGCGATCGGCCCCCGGCTGTTCTCCCCGGCCGTACGGGCGGCGATGGCCGCCTATGAAAGCAAGTAGGCGGCCCCGTGGACCTGACGATCCTCTACCGCGGCCCGCTCGCCTCCTGCGACTACGACTGCCCCTACTGCCCGTTCGCCAAGCGGCGCGACACCCCGGAACAGCTGCGCGCCGACCGTGCCGCCCTCGACCGCTTCACCGCCTGGGCCGCCGACGGGACCGACGACCGCCTGTCGGTGCTGTTCACCCCGTGGGGCGAGGGCCTGGCCCGGTCCTGGTACCGGCGGGCCCTGGTGGACCTGTCCCGGCTGCCGCACATCCGCCGCGTCGCCATCCAGACCAACCTCAGCTGCCGCACGGACTGGCTGGCCGACGCCGACCCCGCCACCGTGGCCCTGTGGTGCACCTACCACCCCGGGCAGACCCCGTACGACCGTTTCCTGGCCAAGTGCCGCGACCTCGCCGAGCGCGGCATCCGGTACAGCGTCGGCATCGTGGGCCTGCCCGAGCACCTGGACCACGCCCGCCGGCTGCGCGCCGACCTGCCGGACCACGTCTACCTCTGGGTGAACGCCGCCGAGGGCCACACCTACACCGACGCGGCCGCCGCCACCTGGACGGACCTGGACCCGCTGTTCCCCTACAGCCGCCATCCGCACGCCAGCGCCGGGCTGCCCTGCCGCACCGGCGAGTCGGTCGTCTCGGTCGACGGCGAGGGCACCGTCCGCCGCTGCCACTTCGTCCGCACCGAACTGGGCAACCTCTACGACGGCTCCTACCGTGCGGCGCTCGCCCCGCGCCCCTGCCCGCTGGCCGTGTGCGACTGCCACATCGGCTACGTCCACCTGGAGACGCTCCCGCTGTACGACGTCTTCGCGGGCGGGGTCCTGGAGCGGATACCCGCCGGTCACTGAGGCCGCTCCCGTTTTCCCGTCCGGCGCGGGGGAACCCGGGCCTGCCGAGGAGTGGAGCGGAGGACGCCATGAGCGCACACACCGGCGAGCCCGCCGACCGGTACGGGCGGGCCCGCGACGAGAAGGAGCCCGGAGCGCACTCGGGCGCCGAGAGCCAGGCACACGAGCGCACCGTCCCGGGCACGGCGAGCGCCAAGGAGGGCTAC
>NZ_JACBWZ010000672.1 GCF_013870595.1 Streptomyces sp. WELS2
ATGGACCTCCAGGCCCGCCGGGCCTGGCGCGGCCGGCGCGAGCTGGAACTGACCCGCACCGAGTTCGAGCTGCTGGAGCTGCTGGTGCGCAACGCGGGCATCGTGCTGGACCACTCCACCATCTACGACCGGATCTGGGGCTACGACTTCGGTCCCGGCTCCAAGAACCTCGCCGTCTACGTCGGCTATCTGCGCCGCAAGCTGGACGAGCCCGGCGCCCCGCAGCTGATCCACACCGTGCGGGGCGTGGGTTACGTGCTGCGGGAGGACTAGATGGGCCCGCGCCGGCGGCTGCCGGAGCGGCCCCGGGCCAGGCTGGTCTCCCTGCGCACCACCTTCGCGGTGTCCTTCGCCGCCGTCACCGCCGCCGTCACGGTCCTCGTCGGCATCCTGTCGTACAACTCCGCAGCGCGGCTCGTCCGGGTCGACCAGCAGTCGGTGTTCACCCAGGTCGTGCAGGACGTCCGGGACGAGGTCCGGCAGCAGCGGATGGGCCCCGAGGACTTCTCCTCCTCCCGTCCCGGGCACGACCTGGTCCGTCCGGCCCGCACCGACGTGCAGGTGCTCGGCGCGTGGGGGCAGATCGTGGACGACGGCTCGCCGGTGCTGCCCGTGACCTCCCGGGACCGGGCGGTGGCCGTCGCCCGGGCGGCCGGGGAGGTCGTCGAGCACAAGGACGTACGGGTGGACCAGGACCTGTTCCGCATCGCCACCGTCTCGCTCGGCGAGGGGCGGGGCGCGGTGCAGGTCGCGCAGGAGTTCAGCGACACCGAGGACCTGCTGCGGGCCCTGCAGCAGCGGACGCTAATCCTGATGGTGGCGGTCGTGGTGGCGGCCGGGCTGTTCGGCTGGTGGCTGGCCCGGCGCATCACCCGCCGGCTGGTGGTGCTGACCTCCGCCGCCGAGGACGTGGCCCGCACCCGGCGGCTGGGCATCCAGGTGCCGGTGACCGGGCTGGACGAGGTCGGGCGGCTGGGCCGTGCCTTCGACCGGATGCTGGGACGGCTCGCGCAGTCGGAGGAGGACCAGCGCCGGCTGGTACAGGACGCCGGACACGAGCTGCGCACCCCGCTCACCTCCCTGCGCACCAACATCTCGCTGCTGCGGCGCATCGACGAGCTGCCGCCCGAGTCCCGGGAGGAGCTGGTCGCCGACCTGACCCAGGAGGCCCGGGAACTGACCGACCTGGTCAACGAGCTGGTCGACCTCGCCGCCGGGCAGTCCGACGCCGAGCCGCCCCAGCGGGTGGACCTCGCCGACCTCGCCGAGGACGTGGTCGGGCTGGCCCGGCGCCGTACCGGGCGGCAGGTCCTGCTGTGGGCGAGCGGTGAGACGACGGCCTACGGGCGGCCCGGGATGCTCCAGCGGGCCATCTCCAACCTGGTGGAGAACGCGGCCAAGTTCGACCGGGACGGCACCGCGCCGATCGAGGTGAGCGTCACCGGGCCGGCCCGGCCGGGCACGGTACGGGTGGAGGTGCTGGACCGGGGGCCCGGGATCGCCGACGGCGACCTCGTGCGCATCTTCGACCGCTTCTACCGCGCCGCCGACGCCCGCTCGCTGCCCGGCTCGGGGCTCGGCCTGTCCATCGTCCGCGAGGTCGCCCTGGCCCATGGCGGGGCGCCGTTCGCCTACCGGCGCGAGGGCGGCGGCTCGGTCATCGGCTTCACGGTGGGCGGCGGGCCGGTGGGGGACGGCGGGGCCGGCGGCTGAGTACGGGTACCCAGCCGGAGCGGGTAGCCGTGCCGATCCCCGGGCCGTCCGGGGCGCCGTAGCGTCGCCGTATGCCCGACAAGATCACACCGGACGGCACCGGCACCCGTACCGGCACCACGGCCGCACAGAAGGCGGGCCTCGGCTGCCTGGGCTGCGGCGGGCTGGTCGTCGCCCTCGTCCTCGCCCTGGTCGTCGTGCTCGCCTGGAACGCCGGGGCCGGGACGGACCTGCCGAGGGTCGCGCCCCAGGACAGGGCGGACCGCGCCTTCGGGTACTCCCGCCAGGCGTACGACGTGCTGGGCTTCACCCGCGCCCTGCCGCCGGGCACCGGCGGGACCGACGGCCGCGAGCGGAACGTGTACGGCGCGGAGTACTGCCCCGACGGCGGGCTGCTCGGCATGGAGGA
Organism: Streptomyces sp. WELS2; assembly: GCF_013870595.1. GTDB lineage: Bacteria > Actinomycetota > Actinomycetes > Streptomycetales > Streptomycetaceae > Streptomyces. Next base: position 2,123 of record NZ_JACBWZ010000672.1, read on the forward strand.
CAAGACCGTCGACGGCGCCTACCGGCTGTACCACGAGTGGGCCCTGGACGACGTCCCCGCGGGTCAGGCCGTCCCCGGTCTGCGTCGGCTGCACCGGCGGCTGGCGGACGGGGGCTGGACGGTCACGTCGTACACCGAGGGCGGGACGGGCAAGGACTGGTCGCTGTACGTCCAGCGGGACCACCGGGCCGAGTGGATGACCTTCACCTGGGACCCGGAGCAGGGGTACTTCACGGGCGGCGCGGGCGTGCCCTGCGCCTACGACCCCGCCTGGACGCACAGCGACAGCGACACGTACGGCGCCGACACGTACGACCCGGACACCGCCGCCGAGGCCGTGACCCCGCCCATGCTCGGACCGGGCGGCCGGTGAGCGTCAGGTGGCGCCGCCCGTGTCCCCCTCGCGCCGCCGGGCCGCCGTCAGCAGCCAGGCCAGGTTGCCCACCGCGGCTCCGGCGGCGACCGCGGCGGCGATCACCCCGCCGGTCGCCAGGCCGTCGCTGAACAGGTGCGGGCGCCTGTCCAGGCTGTGCAGCCCGAAGCCGCACAGCTCGTACACGCCGACGGCGGCGATGACCAGGCTGACGACCAGCACGGCCACCGTCGGCGCGAGACTGTGCGCACAGACCTCCGTGCCGGGCTCCGACTCGGTCGTGTCCTGCATGCGTCCCCCGTTGAACAGGCGTGTGAACGGCCCGGTGGTTGTTGGCGGTTGGGAACCTACAATACGTAGGGTCGGTTAGGGTCGGCGCCGTGCGGATCTACATCAGCGCGGACATGGAGGGCGTCACCGGGCTCGTCGACGCGGACGACGTCCAGCCGGGCGGCCGGGACTACGAGCTGGGCCGCGCCAAGATGGCCGAGGACGTGAACGCCGCCGTCCGGGGCGCGCTCGCGGCCGGCGCCGGCCACATCCTGGTCAACGACGCCCACGGCCCGATGCGCAACCTCCTGCCCGAGGCCCTGCACCCGGCGGCCCGCCTGGTGCGCGGCAGGCCCAAGCAGCTCGGCATGCTGGAGGGACTGACCGGGGAGTACGACGCCGTGCTGTGCGTCGGCTACCACTCCCGGGCCGGTGCGCCGGGCGTGCTCAGCCACAGCTTCATGGGGCACGAGATCGAGGACATGTGGCTGGACGGCCGCCCGGTCGGCGAGATCGGGCTCGCGCACGCCACGGCGGCGGCCCTCGGGGTGCCCGTCGTGGTCCTCACGGGTGACGACGCCGCGTGCGCGGAGATGACGGAGTGGGACGCCTCGGTCGCCACCGTCCCGGTGAAGTACGCCCGCGACCGGTTCTCGGCCGAGCTGCCGCCCGACGCGGAGGCGCGCGAGGCGATCGAGGAGACGGTGACCGCCGCGCTG
>NZ_JACBWZ010000673.1 GCF_013870595.1 Streptomyces sp. WELS2
TGTTCCAGGGCACCCGGCTGGTCGGCACGTTCTTCGGCTCCGACGGGCCGCGCGGCACCACCTGGCACTGCACCGGCAGCGTCATCGACACCAGGGCCCGGAACATCGTGCTCACCGCGGCCCACTGCGCGCGGAGCATGACGGGCGACTACATCTTCGTCCCGAAGTTCGTGAAGGGCGCGGCCCCGGACCGGCAGCCGTACGGCATCTTCCACATCAAGCGGATCTTCATCGACCCGCGGTACGTGCCCGACCCGGGCTCGTCCACCAGCAAGAAGGCCGCCTCCGACCTGGACACCGCGTTCGCCCGGGTCTCGGCCAACCAGTGGGGCAGGTCCCTCCAGGACGCGGTGGGCGGCGGACTGACCTTCACCCGGCCCGCCGGCTACACCCACCGGGGCGTCACCGTCGTCGGCTACCCCTCCCACCGGCACAACAGCGCCGGACGCGCGGTCAAGTGCACCGTCCCGACGAGCCAGTTGCGCGGCTTCCGGCAGCTGTCGATGACCTGCGGCGGCTACTACGGCGGGGTGTCCGGCAGCCCCTGGATCACCGACTACAAGGACGACGCCCGCACCGGCCACGTCATCGGCAACCTCGGCGGCTACAACGGCGGCGGCAACGACGCCGACGTGGACTACATCAGCTACGCCACCGCGTTCGGCGCCGACGCCGCGAACCTCCTCGCCCGCGCCGTCGCCGACCAGGCCCCGCCCGCCGACCTGCCCCCGTACCGCGGCCTGAGCGGCAGCCTGCCGGGCGGTGCCGGGCGCTGGCGCAAGGCCGCTTTCACGGCGTCCGGCGAGTACACCGGCGACCGGCACGGCGATCTGCTGGTGGTGTGGTCCGACGGCGGAGTCACCCTGTACCCGGGTGACGGCAAGGGCGGCTTCGGGGCCGAGAAGCGGCTGCGGCCGGCCAACTCCACCTGGACACACGCCCGTACCGTGGCCGGCGGCACCTTCACGGGTGATCGGCGGGCGGGGCTGCTGGTGCGCTGGTCCGACGGCGAGGTCACCCTCTACCCGCAGCCCGGCCCCTCCGGCCTCGGCCGGGAGATCCGGATGGCGGCGCCCGGCTCCCCGTGGAAGAACGCCGCCCAGTTCGCCGCCGGGGCGTTCGGGGACGACGGGGGCACCGGCCTGCTGGTCCGCTGGGCCGACGGCGGGCTCTCCCGGTACCCGCGGGTGGGCACCGGCGGCCTCGGCACCGGCACCCGGATCCTGCCCGCAGGCCCCGCCTGGACCAAGGCGGCCCTGCTGACCGGCGGCGACTTCGACGGTACGGCCGCCGGGGACCTGCTGGTGCGCTGGGCGGACGGCTCGCTCGACACCTACGCCGGCACCTCGGCCGCGGGGGTCGGCACCAGGTCCCGGGTGCGCGGCCCGGACAGCCTGTGGCAGCGGGCGCGGGTGCTGACCGCCGGCGCCTTCCGCCACGACGGCCCGGCGAACGACCTCGTCGTGTGCTGGTCCGACGGGGAGGTCACGCTGTACGCCGACACCGGCACCAAGGCCCTCGGCACCGAGTACACGCTGGTCCACCCCGGCACCTGACCACACCACGGCACTTCCAGGGGGAACGATGCCCGCCACCACCCGACCGGCCGCCGGCCTCGCCGCGCTCGCGGCCGGCCTCACGCTCACGGCCGGCCTGACGCTGACGGCCTGCGGCACCACCACGACCGCCACACCGGACGCCACCACGACCGCCACCACCACCGCCACACCGGACACGGCCGCACCGCCCTGCCGGACCGCCGCACTGACCTGGACGCTGTCGCTGCTCGACGACGGCAAGGGTGACGGCGACGGCGCCAAAAGGGGCGACGACCGGTCCGGAGCGCGCCTCACCGCCGTCAACAAGGGCTCCGGCGCCTGCCTGTTCACGGGGTACCCGAGCCTTGAGCTCCACAACGGCAAGGCGGACGGCGTCGAGGGTGCCGGTTCCGGGCATCCGGCGGCCGTCGCCCTGCCCGGCCACTCCGCCGTCGCCGTGGACCTCCGCTACACCCGCCGCGGCACGCCGGGCGCGGGCACCTGGTGCGTACGGCAGCACGAGGCCTCCGTCACCGCGCCGCACGACACCGACGGCACGGTCGTCCCGGTCACGGACGCGCACGGGAAGGCGGCCGTGCTCGACGCGTGCGGGGAGACCATCGCCATGGCCCCGCCCCGCCGTACGGGGGCCGGAACCTGACGGCGGCGGGCACCGGGGACGCCGTCCGGCGCAGTCCGTCCTGCGGGCGGCGGCGGCCGTGTGACACCGTGCCGTCATGGGTGACCTCTTTCTCGTCCGGCACGGGGAGACCGAGTGGTCCCGGTCCGGGCGGCACACCGGCCGGACCGACGTACCGCTCACCGAGCGCGGGCGGGACGAGGCGCGCCGGCTGGTCCCGCTGATCCGCTCGCACCGGATCGGGGCGGCCTTCGTCAGCCCCCTCCAGCGGGCGCGCGAGACCGCCGAGCTGATCGGGATCCCGGACGCGCGGGTCGACGCCGACCTGTGCGAGTGGGACTACGGCGGGTACGAGGGCGTGACCACGCCGGAGATCCAGCGGAGCCGGCCGGGCTGGTTCCTGTTCACCGACGGGGTCGCGCCCGGTCCCCCGGACCGTCCGGGCGAGTCCCCCGCGCAGGTCGGGGAACGCGCCGACCGGATGCTGGCCAAGGCCGACGCCGCGCTCGCCAACACCGAGGGGGTCGTCGTGCTGATCGCGCACGGCCACTTCCTCCGGGTCCTCACCGCCCGCCGCCTGGGTCTGTCGCCCCGGCACGGCGCCCTCTTCCAGCTGGCCACGGGAGCGCTGTGCCGCCTCGGCACGGAACACGGCCGGCCCGTGGTGGCGGGCTGGAACATCCGGCCACCGGAGTAGCGGCGGGGCCCCGGGCGGCGAAGGGATGTGCCCCGGATGACGCCCCCCGCACGCCACCGGCGACGCCCCACCACACACCGGCGACGCTCCGCCGCGCACCGGCCGTTGTCAGACCCCGGCCGTACTCTTCGACCGGGGCCGTACGACGGCCCGGGCGGCCGTCCGTGCGGGCGGGGCCGCCCGTCAGCGGTGCCGGAGAGGAGCAGCCCGTGACCCGACCGCCGACCGCCGCTCAGCGGCGGGTGATCGAGGCCGCCGATCCGGTCACCGGCCGGCTGCGCGGTACGCCGGCCCAGCTCGCGGCGCTGGTGAAGCGGGGCCTGGCCTTCCGGCACCCGCGGCCACCGCACGACCACTTCCTCACCCCGGCCGGCCATCGCGTCCGGGAGTCCGTACCCGAGCCGCAGGCGCGGTCCGCGCCGGATACGGGGGTGTTCACGGCCCGGGTCGGCGGTGAGGAGGAGCCGCCGGTGTCCGGCCCGGCCCGGCTCCGGGAGGTGCACAGCGCCTGGCAGGGGCTGCTGGAGCTGCGGAGGATGACGAACCCGGACGGCGCCGTGGACCGGCCGTGCGGCTGGGAGCGGACGCATCTGGTGCGG
>NZ_JACBWZ010000674.1 GCF_013870595.1 Streptomyces sp. WELS2
GTGGCGGCGCGCCGGATCCCGGCGTCGTCGGCGAGGTCGAGCAGCAGGCCGCGCGCGGTGTGCAGCAGGGCGGTGGTGCTGGTCTTGTCGCCGTCGGCGGACACGAGTTCCAGGTGCGGCATGCGGCGGCCGGGCAGCGGGTGGCCACTCGCGCCGACGTCGTAGCGGATGTCCAGGCCGCTGATCATTCCGGCGAGGTGGCGGCTGACATCCTCGTACGCGATCAGCTCGGCGAGCAGGTCGCGCAGCGGCTGCATCTCGCTGCCGCTGAGGTAGAGCAGACCCTGGGCCTGGGTGTTGGTCAGCAGCCGGCGGCCCACCGGGTGGCGTTCGGCGTGGTAGGTGTCGAGCAGTGCCTCGGGGGCCGTGCCGCGCACGACGGCGGCGAGCTTCCAGCCCAGGTTGACGGCGTCCTGGATGCCGGTGTTCATGCCCTGGCCGCCGGCGGGCAGGTGGATGTGCGCCGCGTCGCCGGCCAGCAGGACGCGTCCGCGGCGGTACTCGGTGACCTGGCGGGCGGCGTTGCCGAAGGCGCTGACCCACACCGGGGTCGCGCCGCTGATGTCCTGGTGGGTCAGGCGCTGCCAGGCGGCGGCTACCTCCTCGAAGGGCGGCGGCCCGGTGCGCTCGCGCGGGGGGTTGTCGCGCTCGCAGACGATGATGCGGTGGACGCCGTCGCCGATGGGCACCGACATGGCCATGCCGCGGGGCACGGACTCGCCGATGGGGCGGGGCCGCACCTCGCAGTCGGTGATGTCGGCGAGGTACATCTCCATGGTCGCGGCGGTGCCGGGGAAGTCGAACCCGGCGAACTTGCGGACCGTGCTGCGGCCCCCGTCGCAGCCCACCAGGTAGCCGGCGCGCAGCCGTTCGGGGCCGTCCGGGCCCTCGATGTCGACGACGACGCCGTCCTCGCCGGCCGTGAGGCCGACGAGTTCACGGCCGCGCCGCACCTCGACGCCGAGCTCGGCGAGCCATGCGCCGAGCACCGCCTCCGTACGGTGCTGGGGCACGTCCTTGACGCTGAAGTGGGCGCCGTCGAGCACGCTGAAGTCGACGGGGGTGCCGCCGAAGTGGCCGAGCGAGCTGGTGACGATCTCGCCGAAGCGGGGAAGCAGTCCGCGCTGGTCGAAGACCTCCATGGTGCGAGGGGTGAAACCGAGCCCGCGGGACTCTCCGCTGGGCCGGGGAAGGCGGTCGATGAGGACGATCTCGACTCCGGCGAGGCGCAGTTCACCGGCGAGCATCAGCCCCGTGGGGCCTGCTCCCACGATGACCACGGGAACGTCGACGAGGGCAGCGTCCATCCGCGCCTCCTTTCCTGTTGCGTACGTCCCGGGACGGGGAGACGCCGGTGAGGTGGCTGAGGGCACGTCATGTCATTGCCCCGCGCGGGGACTTGGTCCCGGGCGGGGCGGAGGGCGACAGACGGAGGGAAGGTGAGGGTGGTGGATACGTGCGGCGGCAGGCCGCGGAGGGTGAGGGCACGGGCGGGTGAGGCCGGTACGGGCGTCGGTGAGGTGGCTCTCCACGCCCCGGCGACTTGCGCGAGGCGGAGCCGGCACCGACCTGAGGGCACACGTGTGCCGCCCGATCAGCGTGACAGGTCGGTCCGGGGATGTCAATTGCCGTGCCGGGACGGCCCGTTCACAGGACCCGGCGGGAGCGGGGCGTTCACACGACGCGGTGGCGGGGGCCCAGCGAGAGGCTGAGCTGGGTCGCGGCGGTGGTCGTCGCGTCGATCACGTCCGGGCGGACGGGCCCGGAGTCCGGCAGGAGCACCAGGACGGCGCCGAAGACCCAGCCGTCCCACATCACCGGGGCGGCACAGGAGTTCCAGCCGGCGATGCACTCCTGAAGACCGATGGCGTAGCCCTGGTCCCGTATGTCGCGCAGCGAGTCCCACAGCGCGTCGTCGTCCACCAGCGCGCCCGGGCCCGCCTCGGCCACCACGGGTTCGGCGGCTATCCGTTCCTGGAGGGGGCGCGGCAGGTACGCGAGGATCGCCCGGCCCGACGCGCCGACGCGCAGCGAGCGGGTGACGGCCAGCACCTCGCGGGGGGTCATGCCGAGTTCGGAGAGGTCGGAGTCGCCGACGGCCATGTCGACGCACTGCCGCTGGGCGCCGCCGAACGGGGCGAGCGTGTAGAGGAAGGCGAGCCCGCCCCCGGTGGCGGCGCGCAGCCTGAGCAGGATCGACCGGGCGGTGTGGCGGTCGAGGGTGTGCGCCATGGCCTGCATGCCCACGAGGGCGGCCGTGGTGCCGAGTTGGTACATACCGCGGCCGACGCGGTCGAAGACGCCCTCGTAGATGCCGGACTGCAGGATGCGGTGGACGGCGGAGTCGTCGAGTCCGGCCGCCTCGGCCAGCTCCCCGGGGCCGTGCGTCCGGCCGCGCAGCTTGAGGAACGCCTGCTGGACCCGGAACACGCGCTCCGCGTGCGTGGTGCCACCCGCACGCACGCGCTCACCGGTCTGCGCGTCGGCCGAAACCGCGTGCATGTCCATGGCGACCCCCGTCTCTCCACCCACGCACGATCCCGGCCATCCTAACCGGACCGCTTGGTGACAATCCGTCAACAACAGCGGTGGGACGGGGGCCGGTCCGGCCCGGCGAACAAGGAACAAGCAGGATTTACGGATACGTGCGAACAAGTCATGCGAAAAGGTGCGGGCTTCCGGGGAAATCCCCGTTCCCTACATGGGGACGTACAACATGAACCCGGACATGTCTCCTCCGTTTTCCCGCCCCGTGAGAAATGATCGCCGGGCTCCGCTTTCCCGTTTCTTTGCTTGACGCGACCTTCCCCTCCTACGCAGACTGTGACTGCGAGCCGGGGGTCCACAGGCCTGAATTCATTCGGTTGCACGGGGGCAGTACACACTGATAAACCGCGATTTCACCGCACGTATCCGGCACATCCCGACCATCTTTCAGCGCGTGTCGCGCCATTCCGCCGCGCAGCGCTCTTCTGCGCCGCGGCAGACACCAGCACCCGGCCAAAACGACGGCCGACCAGCCACGACCCAACGACGGGTCCGACAGACAGCAATTCCAGTTCAAAAAACGGGGAAACGGAATGCGCCAAGCTCTGCAATTGTCAGAAACGTCGGAGGAACAGACCAGCGCGGATGCGCTGATACCAGTTCTGCGCACACTCGCAGAACTGTATGAAGAATGCGGGCAGATGTTAGCCCATGCCCCTTACAGCCTGCGCCAGCGCGTCACCGGAAGCCGCGCCGTCGGAATTTCTCTCAACGAGAAGGCCATGGCGATACGGACGGAGACGCAGAACACGCTCGGCTCCTGGGCGCGCCTGGTGGTGGACGAGTGCGGCACGGCGGGCCCGTCCCAGGAGGGGATCCGTCCCCTGGTGTCCTTCCTCGTCCGCCATGCCGGATGGCTGGCCGCGCATCCGGCGGCCGGCGACTTCGCCGAGGAGATCACCGCGCTCGTGCGGTCCGCCCGCCG
>NZ_JACBWZ010000675.1 GCF_013870595.1 Streptomyces sp. WELS2
GTCGTGTCCGAGGCCGACCTGCTGCGCAAGTGCGCCGAGCAGGCCGATCCCACGGGCCGGGTCCCCATCCCGCACCTGGAGGCGTGGGAGCGCGCCAAGGCCGAGGGCTCCCGTGCCGAGGAGCTGATGCCGGCTCCCGCCGTGTGCGCGCGAGCGGAGTGGACCGTGGTCGAAGCCGCGCGCCTCATGGAGACCCAGAACGTCAAACGACTGCTGTGGTGGACGAGGCGGACCGCCTTCCCGGCATCGTCAGCCGCGGTGACTTGCTGCGGGTGTTCCTCCGCCGTGACGAGGCCATCCGCAAGGAGATCGACGCAGACCTGCTGCGGCGCACCCTTGGACTCGATCCACGCGATGTCACCGCGGAGGTGCGCGACGGGCGGGTGACCCTGTCCGGCACCGTCGAGTACAGCAGTCTTATCCCCGTCGTCGAGCAGTTGTGCCGCGGCGTCGACGGCGTGGTGTCGGTCTCCGCGCACCTGGGCTACCGATCGGACGACGCCCAAGGCACCACCGCCGGGACCTGAGAAGAGGCGGATTCCGAGGCCGGAGCGCACGACTCGGTGTTCCGACGAGCTTTCGACCGGTGCGTCACGATCCGCTTACCCGTGTGAGCGGTGTACGCATCCGTGTGCCACGCGCAGTGGCCCGGAACGCCTGCCCACTGGCCTTTTCGGGCTATGGAGCCACGGTGTCATGCCCCCTACGCTCTGGCGAAACCTCACCCGCCGGCTGAACGAGGCGGCGGCTGTCATCGTCGGAGGTACGGATGACGCGTATACACAGGCCGTGGACTGCCGTCAGATGTGGTGCCGTGGCCGTGCTTGCGGTCGCCGCACTGGGGGCGGCGCCTCACGCGGGCGCGGCGGCTCAGTCACCGGCGGGCATCGAGTGCGCGGTCGGCAGTTCGACCGTGGACTACAGCCCCCCGCTCACCAACACCACGCGAACCACTACGGCCGGCTTCCACGAGAACTTTTCGTGTACGTCCCTGCTCACGAGTGTGTCCAGTGGCTCGGCTACGGGCAGCAACGTGTTCCCCGCGAGTTGTCTCGTGACGGTGTCGCCTCTTCAGACGACCGTCGTCACCTACGTCTGGAACACGGGGGACAGTTCCACGATCACATTCAGCAACACCGACGTGGTCAAAGCAGCGGACGGCACCTCGACCGTCACCGCCACCGGAGCCGTAACAGCGGGTCTGGGACAGGGCAGCAGCGCGGTGAAGGTCATCGTGCTCCCGCAGCTCAGCCCGACGGCCTGTGCGGCCTCCGGCGTCAGCAGCATCACCGGGCCGGCGACGCTGAGCATTCTCCCCTGACACCATCGCGATCGCCCGGTAGCCATCGAACTTCGGTTATGCGCTGTTGATCTGTCCGCGAGTACCGTCCGGCGTTGTGTCGATCTTGAGGTGGCGGGTCTTCTTCACCCGCCGTGAGATGCGGTGGCCGCGAGAAGCGACGGCGCTGATGCGGGAGTTCAGCGGTCTGTTCGACGGGCTGGAGGAGCGGGTGGAGGCCGACGGCGTGCCGGACGGGCAGCCGTACCTGATCGGGCCGCGCGAGGAGTTCGATGCCGCGTTGAACCGGTACTTCTCGGTGTGGCTGGCGCCGTCGCCGTGGAACACGCAGGCGGCGCACGCTCGTGACCTGCGGATGTTCTTCGACTTCCTGTGGTCCGCGCGCGGGGAGCGCGGGTGGCGGGAGACGACGGCAGAGGTTCGGGCGGCGTACGAGTGGTGGCGCCGGCGGGACGAGCGTGGGCCGCGGGTGGAGGACAGCACCTGGGGCCGGGAGGTCGCCACCGTCAACCAGTTCTACGTGTGGGCGGTCTCCCAGGATCTGGTGCGTGCCAATCCGATCCGGCAGCGCGCTGCCGCGGCTTGGTCGCCGTGGTCGGGCGGTGCCGGGGGTGGTGTGCGGCTGGTGCCGGCGGAGGCGTCGAAGGCGGGTCCGCGGCGGGTGGTGCGGTGGCTGCCGCCGGGGTCGTACCGGCTGTGGCGGGATGTGGGGGCTTCGCGGGTACGGGCCGGACGGTCTGCCGCGGTCGGGGTTCCGGGGCCGGTGGGCGTCGCGGAACGCGGTGTACGCCGACGCGATGGTGCGCTCGGGTCTGCGGCTGGGTGAGCAGTCGGCGCTGACGGTCTTCGAGATCCCAGCGGTGCCGGCGGTGTCGTCGGGGATCATGAACGCTCGCACGGTGCTGCCGGATGCGATCGCCAAGGGGTTCTCGGGGCGGGCGGTGTACTTCCCGGTGTCCGTGCTGCGGGATGTACACGAGTACCTGGAGTGGGACCGGCGTGAGCGGTCGAGTCCGGGCGGGCCCGCGGCTTCTACGTCCCGACGCGGCGCTCGCTGGTGGTGGAGGACCCGGCGCGGCCGCGGGTGCGCATGGGCGGGCGGTGGGTGCCGGTGGCGCGGCTGGACGCGGCCGAGCGGCGGCGGCTGCTGGTGGCGGGCGAGGAGGGGTTCGAGCCGGCGATGGTGTGGCTGAACCAGTGGGGGCTGCCGATGTCGGTCTCGGGCTGGAAGCAGGTCTTCACGGACGCCAACGCGCGCTGCGCGGCGGCCGGCGTGGGCGTGCGGACGACTCCGCACGGGCTGCGGCACTCCTTCGCGGTGATCACGTTGGAGCTGCTGTGGCGCGGCCACGTCCAGGCGCTCGGCGAGATGAACCCGGAGCAGCGGCTGACGTACCAGCGGGTGTTCGGCGATCCGCTGAACTGGGTCCGGATCAGGATGGGGCACCGGTCGGTGACCACCACCGCGATCTACCTGCACACCTTGCAGGAGCTGGAGATGCGCACCCGGCTGGAGCTGGTGCCCGAGGACTCGTGGGAGCCGGCCGGCTACAGCGCGGACGGCTGGGCCGAGCCGGGCGGGGTGGCCGCGTGAACGGGCCGGAGGTGCGGGCGGGGCGCGGCCGGGCGGCGGCGGTTCCGGGCGGCTTCTACGAGCGGCCGCCGGTGGTGGAGGTCCCGGAGACCAGGGGGAGCCCGGTGGTGCACTTGGCCCAGCGCGCTCAGCAGCACGTCGTTGACCTGGGTGCGGTAGACGCCCGGCACCTTGCGCAGCAGGGCCTCGGTGGTGGCCCGGTCCACCCGGGTGCGGACCGTGCGCACGGATGCGGCGAGCGGGGTGCCGGGCAGGTCGACGGGGAGCGGGGCGCGCGGCTCGGCGGCCTCCTTCGTCCAGTACGGCAGGTCGTCGTCCAGGGCGCCGGCCCGGACCCGCTCGGCGAGGGCGCGCGCCCAGGCGGTGAACGGGGTGTGCTCGGGCTCGAGGCGCGGTTCCTCGCCCGCCGCGGCCTGCCGGTAGGCGGTCTCCAGGTCGGTGAGCAGGATCCGCCAGGAGACGCTGTCGACGGCCAGGTGGTGTGCGGCGAGGAAGAGTCGCGGGCGCTCGTCGCCGGTGAGCAGGGCGGCGCGCAGCACCTCGGGTCACCACCCGGCAGGGGCGCCGGGTGT
>NZ_JACBWZ010000676.1 GCF_013870595.1 Streptomyces sp. WELS2
AGGCCATCGCCGCGGACTGGGCGGCGCTGGGCGTCCGCGGCTCCTTCCTCGCCCGCAACCTCGACACCGGAGAGCAGCTCGGTTTCGACACGGAGGAGCCGGTGCCGCTGGCGTCGGTGGCCAAGGTCCCGCTGGCCCTGGTCGTGCTGGACCGGATCGCGGCCGGGGAGCTGGATCCGGGCCGCCCGGTGACGGTGGACCCCCGTACCGGCAGCGTCGGCCCCACCGGGCTCGCCGCCTTCCGGCACCCGGCCACGGTGGCCGTCGGCGATCTCCTCCTGCTGATGCTGTCGGTGAGCGACAACGCCGCCGCCGACGCCCTGTTCGACCTGGTGCCGGCGGCGGAGACCGACGCGCGCCTGCGTGCCTGGGGGTGCGACGGAATCCGGGTGCGGCACCGGATGAACCACCTGTACGAGTGCGCGGCCGGTGCCGCCGGGAACGACTTCTCCCTCGCCCTGGAGCTGGCCGTCCGGGACGAGGGCACGGGCCGGCACACCATCGAGACCCTGGACCCCGCGCACGCCAACGCGGGCACGGCCGCGGCGCTGGTCGGCCTGCTCCAGCGGGTGTGGCGCGACGAGATCGCCACTCCTGCCGCGACGGCCGAGCTGCGCCGGCTGATGGGACACCAGGTGTTCACCCAGCGGCTGGCGGCCGAACTGCGCGCGGACACCCTGCGGTGGAGCGGCAAGACCGGCACGTTCCTGCATCTGCGGCACGAGATCGGGGTCGTCGAGGCGGACTCCGGGGACCGGGTGGCGATGGCGGCGCTCACCCGCGCGACCCGCCGCGCGGGGCTGGCACCGGACATCGACCTGGCCATCGGGACGGCGGGGCGGGAGGCGTTCGAGGCCCTGCGGGGCTAGCCTCCGCTTTTCGGCCGGGGTCGGCCCGTCTGCCCACCCGCGCCCCGGGGAACCCAGGAGCACCCGACCACGCGCCGGGCCTCCACCCTGCCCGCCGGCCCGGAGACACCGCCGACGGCATCACCTCAGGCGGTTCAGCGGTGGCCGGTTCGCCGTCCGGCAGCAGGAGCCGCGTCCAGGCGAGCAGGTCGATCGCGGTCAGGGACAGCTCCGTCCACGCGGCCGCTCACGCGGCACGATGGTCCGGGTTCCGTCCGGGTAGCCGGACAGGCCGACAGCGCCGGTCGGCTCGGCGACCTCGGCCCGTGGCACAGGGAGCCGTCTTGTTCCCTTGCCCACGCTGGCTCGCCGGGCCTCCGACTCCATCGACATCCGCGCATACCCCGGCCTCGGCTGGTATGCGGTGACCAATCAGTACGATTACTGGTTCGAGGCCGAATACCGCTACTGACGGTCTCCCGCGACAACCCCGGTCGCTCAGGACAGCAGACGCTGTTCCTTCGCCACCGCCACCGCGCCCGCCCGGGTGTCCACGCCGAGCTTGTCGTAGACGCGTCGCAGATGGGTCTTGACGGTGGCCTCGCTGATGTAGAGGGCGCGGGCGATGGCGTGGTTGGACAGGCCCCGGGAGAGGTGGGCGAGGATGTCCCGCTCCCGGGGGGTGAGGGCGGGGCGCGGGTTGCGCAGGCGGGACATCACGCGGTCGGCGACCGGGGGCGAGAGCGCCGGGCGGCCCTGGGCCGCCGCGTGGATCGCGGTGAACAGGTCCTCGGCGCGCTCGGCCTTCAGCAGATAGCCGGTGGCGCCGGCCTCGACGGCACGGGTGACGTCGGCGTCGGTGTCGTACGTGGTGAGGACCAGGACGTGCGGGGCGGCCGGCTCGGCGCGCAGCCGGCGGGTGGTCTCGACGCCGTCGATGCCCTCACCCAGTTGCAGGTCCATCAGGACCACGTCCGGGGCGGTCTTGCGGGCGAGGGCGAGCGCCTCCTCGCCGCTGCCCGCCTCGCCGACGACCTCGATGTCCGGCGCGCTGTGCAGCAGTGCCAGCAGTCCGGCGCGGACGACGGCGTGATCGTCGCAGACGAGGATGCGCACCGGTGTCCGGGCGTCCGTGGCGGGGGTGTGCGTCATCTCGGCTCCAACGGGATCGCCGCCGACAGGGCCGTGCCCTCGCCCGGTGCCGACTCGATGGTGAGGGTGCCGCCCAGCTGGCGCAGGCGGGCACGGATGGCGGGCAGGCCGTGGCCGCGCTCCCCGGCGGCGGATCCGGCAGGGGCGAGGGCGCGCGGGTCGAAGCCGCGCCCGTCGTCGGTGACGTCCAGCACGATCTGGTCGTCCAGGCAGGTCAGGGTGAGGGTGGCGGTGCCGGCCGCCGCGTGTTCGCGGACGTTGGCCAGGGCACCCTGGGCGATGCGCAGCAGAGCGGACTCCACGGGCCCGGGCAGCGGGACGGGCGGGCTGCCCTCGGTGTGCACACGCACGGTGAGGTCCGGTGTCGTCTCGCGCTCGGCGACGGCGTGCAGGGCCCGGAGCAGGCCACCGCCCTCGGCGAGGTCGGCCGGGGTGAGGTCGTGGACGAAGCGGCGGGCCTCGGCGAGGCTGCGTTCGGCGATGGCCGCCGCGGTGCGGACGTGATCGCGGGCCGTGCCGGGGGCGCTGTCCCACAGGCGGTCGGCCGCCTGGAGCAGCATGCGCTGGCTGGACAGGCCCTGGGCGAGGGTGTCGTGGATCTCCCGGGCGAGCCGTTCGCGTTCGGCGAGGGTGCCTTCACGGCGCTCGGTGGCGGCCAGTTCGCGCCGGGTGCGCACCAGGTCGGTGATCAGGGCGTCGCGGCGGGCCGCCTGGCGCTGCATGACGACGAACACGGCGGTGGCCACCGCGGCCACCGCGGGCGGGGCCAGCAGCACGTTCGGGTCGGGCCAGCCCGCCAGGCTGAGCTGGGCGGCCACGGCGAGCGCGGTCAGCAGCGCGACCAGCGGGATCGCGGCGCGCGGCGGGAGCGTGCGCAGACCGGTGTAGAAGAGCGGGACCGCGCACCAGGCGAAGCTCGGGGCCAGGACGACGAGCAGCGCCCAGGCCGCCACGACCAGACCGAGCCAGGTCAGCCGGCGCGGTGTGGGACGGGTGCCGAGGGCGGGGCCGAGGACGTAGAGCACCGCCAGCAGCACGGACAGGGCGATCACCCAGGGGGTGTGCGGTCCCCCGGCGTGCCGGGCCAGGTAGCGGGCGACGGACGCGGACAGCAGCACGAAGAACGCCGTGTGCATGACGACGGTGAGGGCGCGGGTGTCGTCGCGCTCCGGTGCGGCCACTCCCGGCACCTCCCTCGGCTCCGCGCTGAACTGGGCAAACACCCTCCATTGTGCCCAGCTGCCAAGGTCGCGGGGTCATCCGATCGGATGACCCCGCAGGCCATCGGTCCACCGATGGGAGAAGGCCCGGTCCGGCAGCAGGATCGGTTCCGGGAAGCGATTCCGCCTCCCGCCCAGGCTCTACGAGAGGTTTCCCAGCATGTCCGGTCGCAAGAAGCCGTCCCGCCGTTCCCGCGTCCTCGTCGGCGGTGCCGCCCTGGCCGTCGTCGGGGCCGGTGTCGTC
>NZ_JACBWZ010000677.1 GCF_013870595.1 Streptomyces sp. WELS2
CACGAGGGCCAGCAGGGCGAACGGCCTGGCCCGCCGGAGGCGGGCCGGTGTCACAGACATGAGCGGTCTCCTGGGGGTTGGGGGCCGGTGGCGTCCCACCACCGGAAAATCGACCTGTAGGTCATGCGCATGACAATGACTTGGTTCGGTATTTCGGATGTTGATCGTGGTAACGGACAAGGTTCGATGATAGGAAGCACCCGAAAGGTGTCAACAGATCGCGCACGTCCGATACTTCGACCATCGAAACCCGAGGTCAGCGGCGGCCACGGTCGCCCGGAGCCTCCCGGCCGGGGTGCAACAGCTCGGCGACCAGGTCTCGCGCGTACTGTTCGTCCGTTCCCGGGACCGAGAACACGACGCGGAAGTAGAGGGGGGCGACCACCCGGTCGAGCACGCGCTCCAGCGCGGGTGCCGTCTCGCCGCGCTCGGCGGCGGCGTCCAGCGGCGCCCGGAAGCGGGCACCGACCCGCTCCAGGCAGGCGCGCAGGCCGGCCCGGCGTTCGTCCACGTCCGGCGCCACTTCCGCGCGGAAGAACGCCACACCGCCCGGCCGGGACAGGTCCGCGAGCGTCCAGACCGCCACCCGCTCCAGGTCCTCGCGGAGATCACCGAGCAGCTCGGGCGCCTCCTCGTCCTGACGCCGGTCGGCCACGTCCGCGAGGAGGGCGGAGGCCGTACCCCAACGGCGGTAGACGGAGCTGGGGTTGACGCCGGCACGGCGCGCCACCGCGGGGATCGTCACCTTGTCGGCGCCGACTTCGTGGACGAGTTCCACCACCGCGCGGTGGACGGCGGCACGCACCCGGGCACTCCTGCCTCCGGGGCGGCTGTCTTTGCTTTCGACGGACACCCGCGCATCTTAAAGCAAAGAGTTGTGCTTTAGCCAGAGAGATGCTTAGGCTGGCTAACGCAAAGATCAGTGCTTTAGTCACTCTTCCGTGGAGGAACCATGCCCCCGCACGAGGACCCGTACCAGGCCGCGCACCAGCTCGGCACGCGGTTCCACGCCTTTCTCACGGCCGGCGACTGGGACGGCATCCGGTCCCTGCTCACCGACGACGCCACCTGGACGCTGCCCGGCGACAACACCATCTCCGGTACGGCCGTGGGCGCCGACGCGGTCGTGGAACGCGCCCGCAAGATCGCTTCGTACGGTCTCGACTTCCGGCTGCTGCACATCCTGGTCAGCCGGGAGAACATGGCGCTGTCCCTGCACAACACCGCCCAACGGGGCGATGTCCGGCTGGACGAACACCTGTCCACCGTCTGCCGTCTGCGCGGCGGCCGGATCGCGAGCATCGAGACCTACCTCTCGGACGTGCCCGGCATGAACGCCTTCTTCGTCTGACAGCGCCGTTCTCCGTCTCCACGCCGGGCCGCCGAGCGGCTCAGCCGAGGAAGAACCGGGCCAGGGCGCGGGCCACGGCGGGGGCGTCGTTCTCCATCGGGATGTGGCCCGCGCCGGGTATCCGGACCAGAGTGGTGCGCGGGATCTCCGTGGCGAACCGCTCGGCGTGGGCGATCGGCTGGAACCGGTCCTCCTCGCCCCACACCAGCAGCTTCGGTGCGGTCGACGCCCCGAGGGCCGGGAGCACGGACAGGGTGTGCCGGTGGTCCGCGGCGGCGGCCAGGCACAGCCACGAGCGGACGGTGCGGGCGTCGGTCCACGGCTGAAGGTACTCGGCGATCTCGGCCTCCCCGGCCGGGCGGCCCAGCGCGGCCGTGAGGGCGGTCCGGCGCGAGGCCAGCAGCTCCTGCGGGGTGACGGCCGCCCGTACGGCCGGATCGCGGAACCGGGCCACGGCCGGGACCGGCCAGGAGTCGTAACTCACCGAGTTCACCAGTGCCATCCGCCCGGCCTCCGCGTCCTCGCCCACGAGCAGGTGCTGGGCGATGGCGCCCCCGATGTCGTGCCCCGCCACCCGCAGCGGCCCGGGCAGCCCGAGGGCGTCGGCGAACCGCGCGACCCAGGAGGCCAGGGACGGGACCGCGGCGGTCTCCACCGTCAGCTCCCCGGCCGAGCGTCCCAGACCGGGCAGGTCGACGGCGATCGGCCGCAGGCCGGCGGCGGCCAGGTCCCCGAGCACCGGCAGCCAGACACGGCTCCAGTAGGTGCCGTGCAGGAGGAGGACGGCCGGGGCGCCTTCGCCGCCGGCGGTCAGGTAGGAGGCGGGCAGGCCGTCGACCTCGACGGCGGCGCGGCGGACTGCGGCTGGCGCGGTGGTCATGGCGGGACTCCTGAGACGATCGGTCGGGGTGGGATGTGGACACCCTTCTGCCATGGCGTACCGGCGGGCAAATAATGGCGGCGGTATGCGCGCATGCCCGTCCCGGCATGATCGCTGGTGACCGGCCGACAGCTCTGGGGAAGTGTGATGCGTCTCTCACAACTACGCGTCCTGCTGGCCGTGGCGGACCACGGCGGCTTCACCGCGGCGGCGGAACGGATGGGGATCTCCCAGCCCGCGGTCAGCCGTGCGGTCGCCTCCCTGGAGAGCGAGCTCGGGGCCCGGCTGGTCGTCCGGGGCCGCGACGGCGTCCGGCTGACCGAAGCCGGTCGGCGCGCGGTCACGCACGCGCGCGAGGCGGTGCGCCACTTCGACCTGGTGCGCACCGAAGTGGCGGCGGCCACCGGCGAGGTGACGGGCGAACTGCGGCTGGCCTCGCTGCCGACCGCGACCAGTGCCCTGCTGGCGCCCCGGATCGCGGAGTTCACCGACCGCCACCCGAGGGTGCGGGTCCGGCTGCTGGAGGGCTTCGACCGGGACGTACGGGCCTGGCTGGACCGGGGGGCCGTCGAGGCCGGGATGGTGACGCTGCCGGCCCCGGGACTGGACGTGGTGGAACTGGGCGCGGACGAGATGGTGGCCCTGCTGCCGGCGGGCCATCCCCTGGCGGACGCTCCGGCCGTACCGGTGCCCGCCCTCGCGAAGGAGCCGTTCATCCTCTCCACCGGCGGCTGCCGCCCCGTGATCCGGGACGCGGCCCGGCAAGCGGGGGTCGAACTGGACATCGCGTTCGAGGCGGCCGAGCTGTCGGCGATCGCCACGATGGTGGGCAGCGGACTCGGCGTCAGCATCGCGCCGACGCTCGGCCGGGGGATGTGGCAGAACACCGAGAGCGCCGTCGTGGCCCGGCCACTGCACCCTCGCCTGCACCGGACGCTGGCGCTGGCCTTCTCCCCCGCAGGCTCTGCGGCGGGGGGCCTTTCCCCGGCGGCGCGGGCGTTCCGGCGACTGGTATGGGAACACGCGGAACCGGGACCGACCCGGCCGGCCCCGGTGTAGAGAGGATCATCCGGCGGCCCCGGACGAAACGCCTACAGTGGACATCGGCCCTCCTCCGCCTACGGCCCTACGGCCCCTCTCCTACTGTTCGGCAGACGCGCATGACGTACCCCTCCGCAGATCCCGGCGACGACGGCCTCGACGCCTTGTTCGGCCTCGACGCGCT
>NZ_JACBWZ010000678.1 GCF_013870595.1 Streptomyces sp. WELS2
GGGGGCACCCGGGCCGCCGGCCGGCGGTACCACTCCCGGCCTGGTCGGCAACCCCCTGGCCCCGCCTCATCGTCGTGCGTCACTGCGCGGTCCTGATCGTTTCTATTTCGGTGTTGAGCGTCAAACGTTTCGGAGGGTGTTTCGGTCTGTCCGTAGTGTGCTCGGAGGTGACGGTGTGATTACGTAATCGCGCCGTTACCAGCGGAGGGACGATCCATGTTGAGCACGTCCAGCGGCAAGATGCCGCACCCGAGGACCGGTCCACTCACCACCGAAGCCGCGATCCGTACCCGGGTCGAGGTACCGGTGCGGGTGAGCGACGGTACCTGGCGCACCGCCGAAATGATCAGTTTCACCGGACTCGCCGACGAACGCGAACATATCGCCGTCGTGTTCCCGTCCGCATGGTCCGTACCCCTGGTGCGCGTACATTCGGAATGCCTCACCGGAGACGTGTTCGGCTCCGCCCGTTGCGACTGCGGACCACAACTGAACGAAGTGGTCGACGAGTTCGCCGAATCCGGCGGGATCCTGCTGTACCTGCGGCAGGAAGGCCGCGGCATCGGGCTCTACAACAAGCTGGACGCCTACCGGCTCCAGGACGACCAGGGCCTGGACACCTTCGCCGCGAACCGGGAGCTGAACTTCTCGGACGACATGCGTGACTACCTCGTCGCCGCACAGATGCTGCGCGCCCTGGACGTGTCCCGCATCCGGCTGCGCACCAACAACCCGGACAAGGTCCGGCAGCTGGAGGGCTATGGCATCGGAGTGGAGGAGGTCATTCCCACGGGCATCCACCTGACCGAACGCAACCACGGCTATCTGCGGGTCAAGGCCGAACAGGGCGGACACACCATCGAGCTTCTGGGGGAGCCCATATGATTCAACATCGTGGACCCATCAGCGGCATCGCCGCCTGGCGGGACGAGTACGTGGCCACGGCCGGCTACGACAACCAGGTCATCTGCTGGGACCAGCGCACCGGACGCGCGGTGGCCCGCTCGTTCCACGACCACCTGGCCAACCAGTGCCAGTTCTCACCGGACGGCAGACTCCTGCTGACCTCCTCCAGCGACTACACCGCACGCCTGTGGACCGTGCCCGACCTGCGGCTGGTGGCGGTCCTCGGCGACCAGGAGGACGACGTGGAGATGTCCGTCTTCCACCCCGCCAAGGAACTGGTCGCCACCGCCTCCCGGGACCACCGGGTGCGGGTCTACGACTTCACCGGCCGGCTGCTGCACCGCTTCGAGGGGCACACCGCCGACGTCATCTCCGTCGAATGGGCCCGTGGCGCCGACGAGTTGATCTCCTCCAGCGACGACGGCACCATCAAGCGCTGGTCGCTGGAGACCGGTGGCATGATCGCCGACCTGGACATGGACGGTGTGGAGACCGACACCGTCGCCATCTCCTCCTCCGGCACCATCTTCGCCGGCAACGACGAGGGGCAGATCATCGTCGTGGGCCCCGAGGAACGCGGTACCGTCCCCGCGCACGACGCGGGCATCAAGCGCCTCGTCCTCGACGACTCCCGCAATCTGCTGGTCAGCCTCTCCTACGACCGCACGATGCGGCTGTGGGACGTCTCCGCCGCCGTCCCGAAGGCCCTGGACACCACGGACCTGCCCGACGACGTGTGGCCCCGCTCCTGCGCCTTCGCGGGCGGCACCCGCCTGGTGTTCGCCACTTTCGGCGCCACCTACCGCGGCTACGACTACCGGACGCGCACCTGGGACACCGCCGTCGTACCGCCCACCGGCGGGGTCAACGCGGTGCTGCCGGTGAGCGGCGGCACGGCGCTCACCGTCGGCGACGCGGGCGTGGTGCGGCGTGCCGGCGAGCCGGTGGCCGAGACCGGCAGCCTGTGCAACTTCCTCACCCCGCTCGGCGGTCTGGTGCTGTCGGGCGGCCAGCTGGGCAAGGTCTTCGACGCCCTCACCGGCCGCGAGCTGTACCAGCACCGCTCACCGCTGAACTGCGGCGTCGCCTTCGAACGCGACGGCGAGCCGTACGCCGTGGTCGGCGCCTACACCGGCGAGGGCCTGCTGCTGAAGCTGGCCGGTGACACCGTCGAGCACATCGCGGACCTGCCGCTGAACGTCAACGCCGTCAAGGGGGTCGCGGTCTCCGGCGACCTGCTGTTCTCCGTCGCCGCCGACGCCTCCGCCACCTGGTACCGCATCTCCACGCTGGAGAAGGTCGCCACGGTGGAGGACGCCCACGACAAGATCGCCAACGGCTGTGCGGGCCTCGGTGACGGCTGGTTCGCCAGCATCAGCCGCGACCTGAAGCTGCGCCTGTGGGACCCCGAACGCGGCGTGCGAGTCCTGTCCACACCGCACACCCACTCCATCAAGTGCGTCGCCGCCGACACCGACGGCCGGCTGATCGCCACCGGCAGCTACAACGGCCGGGTCGCGATCTACGACCGGACCGACGGCCGCTGGACCGTCACCGAACGGCCCACCACCGCCGGCATCTCCTCCCTCGCCTACGACGCGGCCCGCAAGCTGTTCCTCGCCGCGTCCTACGACGGACAGGTCTACACGGTCGCCGGCTGAGCGACAACGTGAGCGAGGCCGCACCGGACGCGGCCCGCCGCAGGGCACCCGGGGCGCCCCGCGAGCACCCCGGGTGACGAACGGTGCCGGAGCGGACTGTCCGCTCCGGCACCGTTGGCGCGTCGCGTTCCCGGCCTCCTCCCCCTTGCCGCCCCGTGCCCTCACACGACAGGACTCATCACCCATGTCCAGCCATCGGATAGCCGACCGGTACTCGGTCGCCCCCGCCACCACCCCGCCCCCCGACGAGTCGGCGTACGCGGACGTGCTGCGCTCGGACTTCCACGACCACTACGCCAACGGGCGCGACGTGTGGACCGCCGAGGACGCCATGCGGGAGGCCCCCCGCCTGCTGCTGCGCGCCCTCGAAGACCCGGCCGGCGCGCACGTCCTCGACATCGGCACCGGACACGGCCGCGACGCCGCCATCCTGTCCGACGCGGGCTGCCGGGTCACCGGCATCGACCTGGTCGAGTCGCCCGAGTGGGCCGCACTCACCGCCCGCGGCCAAGGGCGGGTGCGGTTCGAGGTGTGCTCGCTGGCCGACCTGGACGGCACCACCGACTACGACGCCGTCCTCGACAACGGCTGCCTGCACCACCAACACCCCGACGGGTACGGCCGCTACCTGGACCGCGTGCGCGATCTGCTGCGCCCCGGCGGCCTGTTCACGGTGTCCGTGTTCCGCTCGGAGGACGGCCCCGGCCGGCTCTTCGCCAACGGGGCGCGGCGGCTGTACCGGGAGTTCACCGAGACGGAACTGACCGAACTGGTCACCGGGCACGGCTTCGCACCCGTCGACGTACGGCTGGTGCCCCGCGGCATCGCCGGGTTGCACTACCTCGTGGGCACCTACCGCGCCGTCGGCACCGGTGCC
>NZ_JACBWZ010000679.1 GCF_013870595.1 Streptomyces sp. WELS2
CGCTCGTCCAGGGCCAGCACCTCGCCGTCCAGCACGGCGGGCGTGGGGCCCAGGGCGGCGCCCAGCGGCCGCAGTTCGGGGTAGGCCGCGGTGATGTCCTCGCCGGAGCGGGCGCGCAGCAGCACGCTGCCGTCGCCGGGCAGGTACACCACCACCCGCTGGCCGTCCTGCTTCGTCTCGTACGCCCACCGCCGGTCCTGGGCGGGAGGCGGCAGGC
Source organism: Streptomyces sp. WELS2 (assembly GCF_013870595.1). Lineage (GTDB taxonomy): Bacteria > Actinomycetota > Actinomycetes > Streptomycetales > Streptomycetaceae > Streptomyces. Next base: position 218 of record NZ_JACBWZ010000679.1, read on the forward strand.
TGCCGGGGGTGGCGAGCATCGGCGCGATGAGCGGCAGTGGCACGGCGGTCACGGCAGAACACCTCGACCGCCCCCGCCCCGCTCACGCCCCTTTCCCCCACGGTTCCCCTGAACGGGCCCGCGGCTTGCGAGTGCGGGGGAGTGGGTCGGACCGGGGCGTTCCGAGTGCCGATGCCGAAACCGGCGCGATCGTGGGACCGTGGCCGGCCCCGGGGAGCTCCCCGGGGCAAGGGGACTTCCCGGAGTGACGCGTGCCGGCCGGGTCAGCGGGTGCGCGGTGGTGCGGCCCAGCCCAGGGACCGTTCGACGGCCCGCTTCCAGTTGACGTACTCCGTCTCCCGCCGCTCGGGGTCCATGCCGGGCAGCCACTGCGCGGCCCGGTGCCAGTTGCGGCGCAGCACCTCCAGGCCGGGCCAGTAGCCGGCGGCGAGCCCGGCCGCGTAGGCGGCACCGAGGGAGACCGTCTCGGCGACCATGGGCCGCACCACGGGCACGTCGAGCACATCGGCCACGAACTGCATGAGCAGGTTGTCCGAGGTCATGCCGCCGTCCACCTTGAGCTGCGGCAGGGGGACCGGGAAGTCGGCGTTCATCGCGTCGACGACCTCCCGGGTCTGCCAGCCCGTGGCCTCCAGCACCGCCCGCGCCAGGTGCCCCTTGGTGATGTACGAGGTGAGGCCGACGATGACCCCGCGCGCGTCGCTGCGCCAGTGCGGCGCGAACAGGCCCGAGAAGGCGGGGACGATGTAGCAGCCGCCGTTGTCCTCCACCGTACGCGCGAGGGTCTCTATCTCCGGGGCGCTGCCGATCAGGCCCAGGCGGTCGCGGAACCACTGGACGAGCGCGCCGGTGACCGCGATCGACCCCTCCAGGGCGTAGGCCGGGGGCTGGTCCCCGATCTTGTAGGCGACGGTCGTCAGCAGCCCGTGCCGGGACCGTACGACCTCCTCGCCGGTGTTGAGCAGCAGGAAGCCCCCGGTGCCGTAGGTGCACTTGGCCTCGCCGGGGGAGAAGCAGGTCTGGCCGAACAGCGCGGCCTGCTGGTCGCCGAGGGCGGCGGTCAGGGGGATGCCGGGCAGCAGCGCGCGCGTCTCGCCGTACCGCTCGGCGGAAGGGCGGATCTCGGGCAGCATCGGGCGGGGCACGCCGAAGAAGTCGAGCAGTTCGTCGTCCCAGGCGAGCGTGTGGATGTTCATCAGCATCGTGCGGCCGGCGTTGGTGACGTCGGTGAGGTGCAGGCCGCCGTCGGCGCCCCCGGTGAGGTTCCACAGCAGCCAGCTCTCCATCGTCCCGAACAGCACCTCGCCGTCCCGGGCGCGCCGCTCGACGTCCTTGACGTGGTCGAACAGCCAGCGGAGCCGCAGCGCCGAGAAATAGGTGGAGGGCGGCAGGGCGCACCGCTCGAGGAAGAACGCCTCGCCGGGGTCGCGCAGCAGGTCCTCGACCAGCGGCGCGGTACGGGTGTCCTGCCAGACGACGGCCCGGCCCAGCGGGGCGCCGGTCCGCCGGTCCCACAGCACGGTCGTCTCGCGCTGGTTGGCCAGTCCGATCGCGGCGACCCGCGCCTTGTCGACGCCGGCGGCGGACAGTGCCTCGGGCACCACCCGGCGCAGGTTCTGCCAGATCTCGACGGCGTCGTGTTCCACCCAGCCGGGCCGCGGGAAGTGCTGCCGGTGCTCCCGCTGCGCGACCGACACCAGCCGCCCCCGGTGGTCGAAGAGGATGCAGCGGGTCGAGTTGGTGCCCTGATCGACCGACATCACATACCGTTCAGCCATGATCGGGTCTGCCTTCCGACGGATCTGCGGGCGGCCGTCCGGGCCTACCAGCGGGCGGCTCCCAGGTCTCGGGAGATCGCCCGGGCGGCCTCGCGGAGGAGGCCGGTCAGCGCGGGGCGGGGCCGGCCCTGGCCGTCGCAGATCCGCTCCACCGGCCCGGACAGCCCGATGGCGCCCACGACGAGCCCGCCGTGCCCCCGGATCGGCGCGGCGATCCCGGCCTCTCCCATGCTCATCTCCTGGACCTCGGCCGCCCAGCCGGCCTCCCGGACCGCGGCGAGTGCCCGGGCGAGCTTCCCGGGCTCGACCAGCGTGTGCCGGGTGTACGCCTCGAGCCCCGGCCCCCGGTCCGGTTCGACCGTCGCCGTGCCGAAGGCCAGCAGCACCTTGCCGAGCGAGGAGGCGTGCAGCGGCAGCAGCGCGCCCACGTCCAGGGTCTGGAAGCTGTCGTCCGGCCGGAACACATGGTGGACGACCAGGACCCTGCCCTCCAGCGGGGTGCCCAGACGCACCGCCTCCCCGCTGCGGGCGGCCAGGGCGTCGGCCCAGTTCAGGGAGCGTGAGCGCAGTTCGTTGACGTCCAGGTAGCTGGTGCCCAGGTGCAGCAGGGCGGCCCCGAGCTGGTACTTCCCGGTCGCCGTGTCCTGCTCCACGAAGTCCACGTGCTGGAGCGTGCGCAGGATGCCGTGGGCGGTGCCCTTCGCCAGCCCGAGCGAGGCCGCCACCTCGCCGAGTCCGAGTCGGCGGGGCCCGCCGGCGAGCAGCCGCAGGATCGCCGCCGCCCGCTCGATCGACTGGACCGGTCCGGCCATGAGGCGAGCCTATTACCGCCGGGAAGGCTTCGCCCCGCGGGGCGAAGGGGGGAGGCCGTGGGCGGGGCGCGGCGCAGGCGTTCGGTAATGCCGACCCACGTTCATTGACCCGCCCGATTTGTCTCCCTACGGTGCTCTGAGGTCCGGAAGACGCCGAGACAAGCGCGCGAGACCGGCAGCACATCGGGAGAGAACATGGTGGCCCAGCTCAATACCCTGCTTCGGGCGGCACATGAACACGTGTGTCCGGTGCCGCCCGTCGCCGGAGCCGTCTCCGCCGTCCGCCGACGGGCGGCGGCGCTCCTCGCCGAGTGGAACGTGTCCCCGGAGATCGTCGAGGACTCGCTGCTCGTGGTGTCGGAGCTGGTCACCAACGCCGTCGTGCACGCCCGGCCGCCGGCCGAACTCCGGCTGTCCTGGCTGCGCGGCGATCACCCCGCCACCCTGCGCGTCGAGGTCACCGACGCCGGGCCCGACCCCGCCGTGGGGGCGACCCGCGCCGGGATCGACCCGGACGAGCACGGCCGGGGAGAGGCGATCGTCCACGCCCTGGCGACCCGCCACGGCATACGGGTCCGCCCCGGACGGGTCACCCGCTGGGCCGAGCTCGTCGCGGCCTGAGT
>NZ_JACBWZ010000068.1 GCF_013870595.1 Streptomyces sp. WELS2
AGCGGGCGGACCGGTCCGGTGCGCAGCGTGGGCAGCAGCGGGGTCGCCAGCAGCGGGAGGTCCGCGTCACCGGTCTGGGCCGTGAACACCTGCGGCGCGTCCGCCACCCGCCACAGCTCCGGGCGGGCCGTGTCGATCAGCCGGTGGTCCGGGATCAGCCACCGCTCGTCGAACGGCGCGGCCAGCACCCGCACCGGCTCCGCACAGGGGCCCTCCTCCCGGGCGAGCCGCCCGGTACCGGTGGACTGGCCGGGCAACTGGCCCACGGCCGAGGTGAGCGCACGCGCCCGGGTCGGCTCGAACAGGGCTTCCCGGTCCGGCCCCTGTGCCCTCAGCAGCGCCTCCCAGCGGGCCCGCAGCGAGCCCGGATCGGGCGCCGTCGGCCAGTGGCGGCCAGGCCGCAGCGGTGCGACGGACCACGGCATGAGGTCCGCCAGCAGCGGGGCGTCGTCGTGCGTCACGGTGGGCATGGTACGGCCTCACCCGCCCCCGGTTCAGGTGGCGTCGAGAGTGACCGTGAACGAGAACCGGTCCCCCCGGTAGTGGATGACGGCCACGTCCAGCACCCGCCCCTCGCTGTCGTACGTCACCCCGGTGTAGTGCAGGATCGGGCTGAGCAACGGCACATCGAGCAGCCGCGCCGTCTCCGGGTCGGCGAGCCGCGCCTGCACCGTGTCGGTGATCCGGCTGATGTCGGCCTTCACCACGTCCCGCAGCACCTTGGTCATCGGCCAGCGCACCAGGTCGTCCGGGTCGACCCGGTCGGCCAGCTCGGGCCGGATGTGGTTGACGGCGTGGTTGGTCGGCTCCCCGGTCTTCTCGTCGCCGCGCAGCCGGTGGTACGCCGCCACCTCCGCGAGGTCCGGGAAGTACTCGGCGAGCGCGGCCGGCACCGGCACCCGGCCGTGCTCCAGCAGCTCGGTCGTCATCCCGGACTGCTGGGCCACGATGGCGTCCACCGAGCCCAGCAGCCGCACCGGCGCCCCGCGCCGCACCCCGGGCTCGATGAACGTGCCGCGCCGCCGGTGCCGGCTGATCAGTCCCTCGTCCTCCAGCTCCTTCAGCGCCTGCCGCATGGTCAGCACGCTCACGCCGTAGTGCTCCGCCAGCCGCTCCTCGGTGGGCAGCCGCAGCGGGTCCTCGGGGGAGCGGCCCAGTATCGAGGCGCGCAGCGACTGCGACACCTGGTACCACAGCGGCAGCTTGCGGTTCAGGACGATGGAGTCCGGGGCGAAGGAGGTCACGCCGCTATCCGTACCGGGCGGGGAACCTTGCGCGCAACGCCGGCCGTCACCCCCCGAAGTGCCGCTGGAGTCCCTGCCACACATCGTCGTAGCGCCGCTGGAGGTGGTCCGCGTCGGCCGCGTGCGGGGTGAGGGTCACCGGCCAGCGGGTCTCGAACATGAAGGCCAGCCCGTCGTCGACCTTGTGCGGCCGCAGCTCGGCCGCGCTCGCCCGGTCGAACGTCTCCCGGTCCGGGCCGTGCGCCGACATCATGTTGTGCAGCGAGCCGCCGCCGGGCACGAAGCCCTCCGCCTTGGCGTCGTAGGCGCCCTCGATCAGGCCCATGTACTCGCTCATCACGTTCCGGTGGAAGTACGGCGGCCGGAACGTGTCCTCGCCCACCAGCCAGCGCGGCGCGAAGACCACGAAGTCCACGCCGGCCAGGCCCGGGGTGTCCGACGGGGAGGTCAGCACCGTGAAGATCGACGGGTCCGGGTGGTCGTAGGAGATGGTGCCGATCACGTTGAACCGGCGCAGGTCGTAGACGTACGGCACATGGTTGCCGTGCCAGGCGACCACATCCAGGGGGCTGTGGTCGTAGATGGCCGTCCACAGGTTGCCGCAGAACTTGTTCACCACCTCCACCGGGCCCTCGACGTCCTCGTACGCGGCGACCGGCGCCCGGAAGTCCCGGGGATTGGCGAGGCCGTTGGCGCCGATGGGACCGAGGTCGGGCAGCCGGAACGGCGCCCCGTAGTTCTCGCACACATAGCCGCGCGCGAAGTCGTCCAGCAGCTCCACACGGAAGCGCACCCCACGGGGGATCAGCGCCACATGGGCCGGCTCCACATGCAGCCGGCCGAACTCGGTGTGCAGCAGCAGCCCGCCGCGCTCGGGCACGATCAGCAGCTCCCCGTCGGCGTCGGAGAAGACCCGCTCCATCGAGGAGTCGGCGTGGTACAGGTGCACGGCCATGCCCGTGCGCCGGGTCGCGTCGCCGTTGCCGCCCAGCGTCCACAGCCCGGCGAGGAAGTCGGTGCCGGCCGGGGGCTTCGGGAGCGGGTTCCAGCGCAGCCGGTTGGGGTCGGGCACCGTCTCGGTGAAGGGGGCCGTGCGCAGCGCGCCGTTGCCGGTGCGGGTGAACGGCGGGTGGGCGGCCGAGGGGCGGATGCGGTAGAGCCACGAGCGCCGGTTGTGCGCGCGCGGCTCGGTGAACGCCGTGCCGCTCAGCTGCTCCGCGTACAGGCCGAGCGGCGCGCGCTGCGGCGAGTTGCGGCCCTCGGGCAGGGCGCCCGGCACCGCCTCCGAGGCGTGTTCGTTGCCGAACCCCGTCAGGTACGGCAGCCCCTCGGCGGCCTTCCGTGTGTCCCCGCTCATGTTCGCTCCTCGTGCTCCTGATTCCTATGCAACACCGTAGGAATGAGCGGGGGGCCGCGCAAGAGGGATTTCCGGTCCTCCCTCCGAGGTAGGGCGCGAACCAGACCTGAGGCGGATCCGGGGCGCAGGGCCGCTGTTCTACGCTCCGGATCATGTCGTGGAAGAAGTGGACGCGCGGGCGGCTCACCGCGCTCGTGGTGTGCGTCCTGCTGCCGTGGGGAGCGGCGGCCTGCGCAACCGGTGAGGCGCACGGGGGCACGGTCCCGCCCTCGCCCGTGGGATCCGTGCTGGACAGCACCGACGAGACGGGCCGCAACCTGCGCGAGGTCCCCGCGGAGAACGCGCCCGCCGTCGCCGTCGAGGTCACCCCGGACTCGGCGGGCGGCTGGGACGTCCGGCTGAGGCTGCGTCACTTCCGCTGTTCCGCGCCGGGCACCCGGCCGGCCGCGGCCCTCGGCCGCGGACTCGTCCACCTCTACGTCGACGGCCACCGGGTCGCCCGGCTGCGCACCCCCACCCACCACCTGGCCGCCGACCGCGTCCCGCACGGCACGCACCAGATCACGGCCCGCCTGTACGCCGACGACGGCACGGCGTGGGCGGTCCACGGCAAGCCGATCGAGAGCACCGCCGACATCACGGTCTCCGACGTGGAGACGACCACACACCGGCCCCCGGCCGGGACCGCACCGGACGCGTGAGCCCGACGGAGGAGTACCGGTTTTTCGGGTGGGTCCGGCCCGGCCGGGGTGTGGGCGCGGGCGGCCCGGTGGTTGGCGTGTGGACGGCCGGCGCCGTGTCCGGTGAGGCGTTCGGGAGGCGTGGTCTCCGTGGGTGCCCGTGTCGGCGGACGAGTGCCGGGGCCGCCTTCTCCGTACTCTGAGGAAGGTTTACCTAACCCCGGCGGAAAGGCATCATGAAGCCCGTGCCCCACGCGACATCGCTCCGTCGCGCGCCCGTCCAGCGGCGCAGCGCCGAGCGGCTCACCCGGATCCTCGACGCCTGCGCCGGCCTCCTCGACGAGGTCGGCTACGACGCCCTGAGCACCCGCGCCGTCGCCCAGCGCGCCGGCGTCCCCATCGGCTCGGTCTACCGGTTCTTCGGCAACAAGCGGGAGATGGCCGACGCCCTCGCCCAGCGCAACCTGGAGCGGTACGTCGAGCGCGTCACCGAGCGGCTGGACAGGGCCCGCACGGGCGACTGGCGGGCCGCCATGGACGCCGTCCTGGACGAGTACCTCGCCATGAAGCGCACCGCGCCCGGCTTCTCGCTCGTCGACTTCGGCAACCAGATCCCGGTCGGCTCCCGCCACGAGGAGCCCAACACCCGCGTCTCCGACCGGCTCACCGACCTGCTCGCCGGCTACCTCGGCCGCACCCCGGACGCGGATCTGCGGCGGGTCTTCCTGGTCGCCGTGGAGAGCGCCGACACCCTCGTGCAACTCGCCTTCCGGATCGACCCGCAGGGGGACGAGGGGATCATCGCCGAGACCAGGGAGCTGCTGCGGGCGTACCTGGCCCGCGTGCTCGGCTGAACGGCCCCGCCTCTGACCTGGACTTTTGCGCTTATTGCTCGCACGTCAACATCTTGTTAACGCCAGTTGAACGGACCTAACGTCATCGCACCGCCGACCCCAGGTGGGATGTTCAAGGGCGAACGTTAGGTATCCATTTCATGCTCACCATCCTCGGCTTCGCCATGATCGCGACCTTCCTGGTCCTGATCATGCTGAAGAAGATGTCGCCGATCGCGGCGCTCGTGCTCGTCCCCGCGCTGTTCTGCGTGTTCGTGGGCAAGGGCGGCAAACTCGGTGACTACGTCATCGACGGCGTCACCAGCCTCGCCCCCACCGCGGCGATGCTCATGTTCGCGATCGTCTACTTCGGTGTGATGATCGACGTCGGCCTCTTCGACCCGGTCGTGCGGGGCATCCTGAGGTTCTGCAAGGCCGACCCGCTGCGGATCGTGGTCGGCACGGCGGTCCTCGCCGCGATCGTCTCCCTGGACGGCGACGGCTCCACCACCTTCATGATCACCGTCTCGGCGATGTACCCGCTCTACAAGCGGCTGAAGATGTCCCTGGTTGTCATGACCGGCGTCGCCGCCATGGCCAACGGCGTGATGAACACGCTCCCCTGGGGCGGCCCCACCGCCCGCGCCGCCACCGCGCTGAAGGTGGACGCCAGCGACATCTTCGTACCGATGATCCCGGCCCTCGCCATGGGCCTGCTGTTCGTCCTCGTCCTCGCCTGCGTCCTCGGCCGCCGCGAGCGCCGGCGGCTCGGTGTGCTGACGCTGGACGAGGTGATGGTGGAGGAGACCGAGACGGTGCTGGTCGGTGCCGCCCCCGGCGTCAAGTCCGGCGGCTCCGGCGCCGGCGCGGACCTGCCCGGGGAGCCGGCCGAGGACGGCTTCCAGGGCCTGGACCCGCACCGCCCCACCCTGCGCCCGAAGCTGTACTGGTTCAACGCGCTGCTCACGGTCGTCCTGCTCACCGCCATGATCATGGAGTGGCTGCCGATCCCGGTGCTGTTCCTGCTCGGCGCCGCCCTCGCGCTGACCGTCAACTTCCCGCACATGCCGGACCAGAAGGCCCGGATCGCCGCCCACGCCGAGAACGTCCTCAACGTCGCCGGCATGGTGTTCGCCGCCGCCGTGTTCACCGGCGTCCTCCAGGGCACCGCCATGGTCGACCACATGGCCGAGTGGCTGGTCGGCAACATCCCCGACGGCATGGGCCCGCACATGACCCTGGTCACCGGCGTGCTGAGCATCCCGCTCACCTACTTCATGTCCAACGACGGCTTCTACTTCGGCGTCCTGCCGGTGCTCGCCGAGGCGGGCCACGCGCACGGCGTCTCCTCGCTGGAGATCGCCCGCGCCTCGATCGTCGGCCAGCCGCTGCACATGTCCAGCCCGCTCGTCCCGGCCGTCTACGTCCTGGTCGGCATGGCCAAGGTGGAGTTCGGCGACCACACCCGGTTCGTGGTGAAGTGGGCCGCGCTCACCTCCCTGGTGGTGCTCGGCTCGGCGCTCCTGTTCGGCATCGTCTGATCACCTCGGGAAGGGCCGCGTCCATGGCACCCGGTGGAAACCGCGGCTGGCTGCTCCGCCTCGTCATCGCCTTCGGCTGCGCGCAGGGGGCGGTGTCGATGGCCCGCCCCGCCGTCTCCTACCGGGCCCTCGCGCTGGGCGCCGACGAACGGGCGGTCGGCGTCATCGCCGGTGTCTACGCGCTGCTGCCGCTGTTCGCCGCCGTACCGCTCGGCCGCCGCACGGACCACGGCCGCTGCGCGCCCCTGCTGCCCGCGGGCGTGGTCCTCATCGCGGGCGGCTGCGTGCTGAGCGGACTGGCCGGCTCGCTGTGGGCGATGGCCCTGTGGAGCGGGGTGATGGGCCTCGGCCACCTGTGCTTCGTGATCGGCGCCCAGTCGCTGGTGGCCCGTCGGTCCGCGCCGCACGAACAGGACCGCGACTTCGGCCACTTCACCATCGGCGGCGGGCCGGGTCCGGCCTCAGGCCGGACCCGTAGCCTCCGGTCGGCTGGTGGTCTCCGCTGCGCTCCAGCCACCCACCCCCATCGCTCTGACCCCACGTCACCCGCCGTAGGCCCATGGGTGCGCCACGCTCCCGCGCGGCCCACCCATGGGCCTACGGCCCGAACAGAGACAAAAAGAAGAAGAACTGACGGACCGTCGGGAAAGTGAGAGATCTAATGGGGATCGAAAGGTGCGAAGTAAGGTGGTTGGATCTGTGCTTCAAAAGCAGTAGCTAGATTAAGACTGGAATAGCAGTACACCACTGACGAACAGGCAAAAATGCACGTCCAGGACCGTCGCCATACTGCGGAAGAAGCGGGCCGAGGAACGCGCTGCACGCCTACTCGCCCGCGCGCAGCGCCAGGAGGAGGAATCAGCCCAGTGAGTACCTTGAAGTGGTCGGCGACCAACGCCGACAGTCTCCTCGCCGACCTGGACCTGCCACCCGCCGCCTACCGGGCACTGCTGAAACTTCGGGCACGCAGCGAGGCCGGTGACCGCATCGCGATGGACCAGGCCACCCTCGGTCAGCTGCTCGGGCTCAGCCGCCCCAGCGTGAACGCCGCACTGCGGGAGCTGAAGCTGGCCAAGCTCGTCAAGAAGGTCCGCAACGGCGTCTATCAAATCAACCCGATGCTGGCCGGCTACAACTCCCCCGAGGACGCCCTGGACGCCGTCAAGGCGATGCCCAAGGCAGACCGGTTGGACAGCAAGACCTACGTGGCGGACTGAGCCGGCCAACACTTTGGTATGACTTCGACGTGCGACTGCACGCGACAGCCCCGGCGGGGTGGACGGCCTTCCGTAGCATGCGAGACGCCGTGTCCCCGGCAGCTGCCTTGCCGGGGACACGGCGCTCGTGGAAGGAGCGGGGCCTACAGCTCGATCTCGACGTGTTCCACGTCGGTGAACTCCACACCCAGGCCGTGTGCGCGGGTGTTGTTGGCGCGGAAGTACATCTGGGCGAGGCCGTCGGCGGCGATCTGCTGGAGTTGCTGTTCGGTGGCGCCCTGGTCCCGGGCGGTGAAGAGGCGGTCGGCGAACTCGGGTGGCAGGGCCTGGGTGATGTCGCGGATCCGGGCGTCGTCGGTGGTGCCCGGCGCGGCGGTGAAACCGAACCGGGCTCGGGTGGAGACGACCAGGCCGTCGGTGGAGGCGGCCTTCTTCTTCGCCCTGGCCCTCACCTGTGGCTGCCAGCGCTTCTTGACCTCACGCTCCATGCGGTCGCGCAGGGTCTGGCGGGGCCGCTTGAGCTGTCCTTTGACGTAGCGCTCGACGGTGCGCTGGGAGATCCCGAGCGCCTGGGCGGTGGCCTTGGTTCCCTTGAGCTGTTTGACCAGGTACTTCATCTGTGCCTGGGCGCTTCTGGGGATGGGGCGGGTGAACGCCGACTCCAGCGCGCGGTCGAGGCCGTCCCCGATCGAGTCCGCCATCGCAGGCTACTCTCCTTCCCCGGTGGCCGGGTCGGTCCTGATGAGGTTGGCGATGTTGAAGACGCCTCCTTGCTCCTCGAACTGCTGCTCCGCCCACAGGACGGTCTGGGTGCCCTGGTGCTTGACCATGCCGGGCGAGACGCCGAGCCGGAACGTGCCCGGGGCGGGCTTGCCCTCGGGCGTGTGCGGCAGGAAGTCGAGCGGGGAGGGGCCGGGTGAGGGGTAGACGAGGGCGTCGGTGCCGATCGCTACCGGGTAGACGCCGGCCGCGGCGGCGGTCTTCAGCATCTTGCGGTGCATGCTGACCCGGACCGAGGACAGGACGGCGGCCCGGATGTCGGGGCGCCACGTGGTGCGCTCCAGGGCGGGCCACGGCTCGTAGTAGGGCACCTGGCCGCGGTTGCGCTGGCGGAGCTTGCCGATTCCGCCCTTCGCCGTGGCCTTGATCGCCTTGAGCAGCAGGGACAGGGCCGGGTCGGCGCCCTTGGAGCGGGCCATCGCGTCCAGGAACTCGCTCCCGCCCATCGCGGTGGTGACGCCCAGGTCGGCCATCGTCGCCACGTAGGCGTCGCGCAGCCGCTTGTACCAGGGGTCCAGGTAGCGGCCCGTGCGGGTGCGCACGTACGCCTCGATCGGCGCGACGTCGAAACCGAGCTCGACGGCGTAGGCGACGGTGGGGGTGGCGTACCAGGCCGGGCCGGTCGGGTGTTCGCCGGTCGGTGTGAACGGCGACGGGAGCCGGTCGGCGTCGATGGCCCGGCCGTTGATGCCGACGCGGGCGAGGTCGACGTGGGAGAGGTCGACCAGCCAGGAGCCGGGCAGCGCCGGATCGAATGCCGGGTTCTTCAGGTGGGTGGGGCCGTCCAGGCCGACGGTGAGACCGTTCGCGGCCGCCGCGAACGCCATGTTGACGTCGATGGCGACCAGGTACGGCCGCATGCACTCGTCGTCGGTCAGCGGCCGGCACCAGTTGTAGGGCTCCTCCATCAGCATCTCGGCCGGGGTGCGCTGGTGGTGCCGGGCGTACTTGCCCTTGAGGACGGGGTGCTCGTCCGGGACCTCGCACTCCACCACGTCGTACAGCCGGGTGAGGGCGTCGTCGTTGAACGCCTGCCTGAACTCGCCGGTGGCCTCGTCCTTCTGCGCCCGGGTCGGCGGGCGCAGCGCCGTCATCAGTTCCAGGCCGGTGACCGCCGTGGTGCCGCGCGGTGTCATCACCCGCTCCGCGTAGGTGCCGAGGAAGCGGGCGAGGTCGGCGGCGTGCAGGGTGGGCAGTTTCGGGTCGTTCTTGTCGTCCCACTCGTCGACGGGCAGGGCACCCCAGGCCGGGATGCACAGCTGCACGCACCGGCGCCTGGAGCCCTGCGGGTCGCGGTAGACGCGCGCCCACGCGCCGAAGCCGCGCTGGGTGAGCTGCTGTCCGGCCTTGGCGATCTGCTTGACCACCTTGTGGCCGGTCGCGAGCCGTCCGGCGCGCCGCTCCTCCGGCGACAGTTCGGCGGGCAGGCCGTACCGCTCCAGCGCGGCCGGGGTGAGGACGAGGACGGGGTCGGCGTCCTTGCCGTAGCGGTGCAGGCGGGCCTGGCCGAGGCGGGCTTCCTCCAGCGTCCAGTCGACCAGTGCCGGCAGCGTCCTGGCGGGCACGTCCAGGACCAGGCCGCCGACGCAGTACGCCACCACCTGGCCGTCGTCATCGACGTCGACCACGGCGAGCGGACCGTTTTCGAAGCGCGGGTCGGCGGCGGCCGGGGCGGCTTGCGTCGCTGCCGCCTTCTTCGTACCCGGACGCCGTGATGGCGCCGACGGCTTGGTGCCGCTGGGTGCCGTACGCTCGGCGGGCACGAGGGCCGCCGGTGCTTCGGGCGCAGGGGCGGGAACGGGCGCGGGCCCGGTGAACGCCTCCGGCGCAGGGCCGGGAGCGGGGGTGTGGTCCGGGGCGGGGAAACGCTCGGCGAGCCTCTCGAGCAGCCGGGCGTAGGCGGCGCGCTGCGGCGGGCGCGGCTCGGTCCTGCCCGCCTCCCAGTTGGCGACCGTCTCGCGGCGGGTCTTCAACGCGGTCGCGATCTGGGCCTGGCTCAGTCCGGAGGCCTCGCGCAGCCGCCGACGCTCGGCGGGCGGCGGCAGGTCGTCCTCGGGGACCTGTTCCAACAGCGCATCCACCGCGCTGAACAGCTCGTTCTCCGTGGGCACAGGGGTCACCTCCAGCTGTACCCTACTCGAATCGCCCACCGGATTTCTCTTGTGACCGCTCGTTTGAACACACATAGATCGCTCATTGCGCGACGTAGTAATTCGATCGCGGTGAGTAAAGCCGCGCGGCGGGAGAACGATGACGGGTGGGACGGCGTCTCGGCGGTGCCGTCCGAGCCGGTGCCTGTGAGCGTGCGGAGCCGGGACCGGCCACCTGGAGCAGTGTGCGTCTATTACGCCGTAATAGCTCGGGGCGTGGTACCAGTGGCCCGATATGCGGGAGTGGCGAGTTAACTAACATGTTGATGTAACAAGGAGTCATGAACGTTAGTAAGGTGTCGTCATGACTTCGTCAGCCACCTCCAGCGACCGTGAAAAGGTCGTCTCCAAGCTGCCGGAAGGGCTCCGGCACACCCTGAAGATCCGAGCCGCCCAGTACGGTGTCGAGATGCAGGCCGCCGTCGAGCAGGGCATCCGGGACTGGTGCGGCCTCGCCTCCGCCACCGCGACCCTCGACACCTCGGGCGCCGAGTCCTTCTCCACCTTCCTTCCGCTCGGCCAGTGGGAGGAGTTCCGCGCGATCGCCGCGGACCGCCGTGTATCGCTCATTCAGGGGCTGGCCCAGTCCGTGCAGCTGTGGCTCGACGCCAACCCGGCACCCGACGTCAAACGCCCTGAGATCACCCGCCGCATCATCGTCTGCAACCAGAAGGGCGGCGTCGGCAAGACGGCGATCACGGCCGGTCTCGGTGAAGCCCTCGCCGAGGACACCAACAAGCTGCACGCCGTCCGCGTCGCGAAGGCGCTGGCCAAGGCCCTGCGCGCGAGCGAAGCCGCGTCCGGCGAAGAACCGGCCAACGACGACCCGCTGGAAGTCGAGAACCTGCCCGGCCTCGGACTCCGCGTCCTCCTGGTCGACTTCGACCCGCAGTGCCACCTCACCAACCAACTCGGCGCGGCGCCCCTGCCCATGAACGGTGACAGCCTCACCAACCACATGGCAGGCGACCCCAAGGGAGACCTCCGGGACCTCATCGTCTCCATCGAGGACGAGACCTTCGGAGGGCGGCTTCACCTGCTGCCCGCGTGCAACGACGCCTTCCTGCTCGATGTCCGCCTGTCCGCCGTGCGGGCCAGGGAGGCAGCCCTGGAGCGCGCGCTTGCCCCGCTCGAGGCCGATTACGACGTGATCCTGGTGGACTGCCCGCCGAGCCTGGGCCTGAGCATGGACGCCGCTGCCTACTACGGCCGCCGCCGCGACGGCGAGAAGCCCGGTCAGTCGGGCGCCCTCATCGTCGTCCAGGCAGAGGACAGCTCCGCCGACGCCTACGAACTGCTCACGACGCAGATCGACGACCTGCGCAGCGACCTCCAGGTCGACATCGACTACCTCGGCATCGTCGTCAACCTCTACGACTCCCGCCGCGGTTTCATCGCCACCTCCTCGCTGCAGGGGTGGGTCGACATAAAGGATCCACGGGTCGTCGGCCTGATCGGTGACCTCAAGGAGCAGAAGGAAGCAGTGCGTATGAAGCGGCCGCTGCTGGCCTACGCGCCCAAGTCACAGCAGGCCATCGGCATGCGCGCACTGGCCCGGGAGATCGCATGAGCAAGGCCGACCAGCTGGGAGCCGGCCGCTTCGGCGGGGGAGTGCGTCCCGTCAGCGCACGCCGCCAAGCTGTCGCAGCCGCCACCGGTGTGCCCACCGACGCCGTGCCCCCGCCCACCGAACTCGCCCCCCACCGCATCAGCCTGAACCCCGACAACCCCCGTTCCAGCCTCGGTGATCTCACCGATCTCGCGGGCAGTCTCAAGACCCACGGCCAGAAACAGGCGATCACGGTCATGAACCGCGACGCTTACATCAAGGCCAACCCGGAGCGGGAAGCCGATCTCGAACCCGACACCACCCACGTGGTCATCGACGGCAGCAGCCGCCTCGCCGCCGCCCGCGAAGCGGGGCTCCCCACCGTCAAGGTGATGGTCAGTGACGACCAGGGCACCAACTCCGAAGAACTCCTCGAATCCGCCCTCGTCGCCAACATCCACCGTCAGGACCTCGGCGAACTGGACGAGGCCCGAGCCCTCCAGCGCCTCCTGGCCATCCACGGCAGCCAGACCGCGCTGGCCAAGCGTCTTCACCGGTCCCAGGGCTGGGTGTCACAGCGCCTCGCGCTCCTCAAACTCACCCCGGAACTACAGGCCAAGATCGGCGACGAGCCCATCGACCTGCTGCGAGCGGTCGCCGGCAAGCCCCCCGCACGGCAGCAGGAGGCCCTCGACGAACTCAAGGCCGCACGGGCCCGCGAGGAAGAGGAGAAGCGCAGCCAGGCGAAGGCGCGCCGAAGCGACGTCCACACGGTCACACACCGGGACGGCGCAGGCGAGGACAAGGAACCGAGCGGTCCTGCCGTGCCGATTCCCACCGGCCCGGCCGGCAATCCCGTACCGAGCCGACCGGACGATTATTACGGCGTAATAGGAGACGGCGACCCCGGCACGCCCTCCCCGGCAGCACCCTCCCCGGCAGCACCCTCCCCGGCAGCACCCTCCCCGGCAGCGCCTTCAGCGGCAGCGCCTTCAGCGGTGACAGCCAGCGGGACATCCCAGCACCAGCCCGTGCCCGAGCAACGAGCAGATCCCTCCCCCTCGGCCGACTCACGGGAGTGCGCTGAGCATCGCTCGCAGCCACGCCGAGTGCCGTACGACGAACCCGGCACCCTCGCCATGCTCCTGGACCGGAACATCGACAACGACGACACGTTCTTCGACCTCCTCCGGATCCTGGGCACGAAGGGACTGCACCGCGATCCCGTCCGCCTCGGTGACCTGGCACGCTCCTTCGCCGAGCAAGCTGCCGCCCAGTCCGACTGAGGGAATCGACCCCATGGGAGAAGGGCCGCCTCTTGAGGCGGCCCTTCTCCATGCCCCGCAGGTAGTGGCGCACCGGTGCCGGTCAGCAGCCGCCGCCGGGTCACGGACACGGCCGGGGAATCGGACTGGCCCAAGGGGTTCGGGGCGTTCCTGAATCGCATGACGCGATCCTGGCCGCAGCCCGGGTCCCGAACCATGGGGCCAGCCGGATAGTGTCCGGCGCCCATCCGGCCCAGGAGACGACGCCGACAGCGGAGCACGAGGCAGGTCCGCCCGAGCCATCCGAGCCCACCGGGCAGCTATTACGGCGTAATAGGAGACGGCGAACCCGGCACGTCCTCCCCGGCTGGCCCTTCAGCACGACGACGGGTTCACCTCGTTGCCCGGGTCACGGCGGAGGCGGCACCGCCCGTGTGCCGGCCTCTGCGCAGCGGGATGTGTGCCGTGTCTATTACGCCGTAATAGACGACGCTGTGGCCGGGGGGGGCCGCCGTTGGCCGGCTTCTCGGGGAGGGCGGCACCACACATTGCTGTGGAGCCAGGGAAGGCAGCCTGGCGACCGCACCTCATTGACGTGACGTCAATGAGGTGCGGTCGCCAGGCCGTCATGTGGCACGGCGGAGCGGGATGACGACGTTCTCGCCCATGCGCTTGGGGTCGAGCCGGTAGTACCTGATGTGACCGATCCTTTCGGTCTCCTCCAGCCAGCCGGCCTCGATGACCTGCTTGCGCGTGCGGGAGAACACGGGGGCGGCCATGCCGACCAGCTTGGCCAGGTTGGCGGCCGTCTCGAGCACGGCACCGGACCGGTCGGTGGGGTGCAGGGCGTACAGCATGACGACGAGCCGCTGGTTGGCGGTCATGCCGACGGTCTTCTCGAGCAGTTCGAGGTTCTTCAGCTTGTCATCACTGCTGATCACTGGGCCTCCCACCGCGCAGGGACGTTCTCATCGAATCCGGGGATATCCGGCGGGTTGCACGTCTTCACGGCCTCACGCTGCTCAAGCCCCGTTCCGTGAAACGCGATGTAAGGGCTGATCCGGTAGAAATTGTAGTTACCGACGCGTCCTCGCACGATCAGGATGCGGTGTTTCGCCAGCTTCCTGTTGATCTTGCCGACCGCGTCAGTGGACATGCCCACGCGCTTGGCGATGTCCGCGCCGGTCGCCCGTAGCGGCTCCATGCCTTCCGGGGACACTCCGATCCACCACAGAACGAGGAACTTCTGACTGGGTGTGAACGCCCTGGATTCGGTGATGGCCTCGACACGCGCCTTGTCGACCTGGGTATGCCTGCCGGAGAAGGCGTACGGCGCATACGGAATCGGCTCGCCCGTCTCGGCGTCGACCAGCCTGCGTACTGCTCCCAACGAGCCCTCCGAGCAAGGGGTAACTACCGGTTCACAAGGACGGCGGCGAGGCCGACCAGATGAACTTAACGTACATGAGCAGGAAGTCAATCAACTCCGCCCATCGGCCGTGTCACCTGCCTTCCGGCTCAGCCCCTCTCTCCCTCCCGGAAGCCTCCATCTCGCCCTCACTCATGTACGTCACGTCAATCTGCCACGGTTGTAGGAACCGGGCACCCAGTTCCTACAACCGTGGTGGCAGTCCACAGGATCTGGGCACCCGGTTCCCTCGGTCGCCCTCTACGATCCGAGGAACTGCCTGCCAGTTCCGGCGATCGTGGTCGGTGCGTGTGTTTTCGCAGGTCAGAGACCATCTGAAGGGTGCGCTCTCTTCCCTTACAAGCAACCCGCCGTCCGGGCACCCCAACCACCCCCTCCACCGTCCTCGACCCGCGCACAGTCCGCACCACGACGGAGGGGCCGCATCCCCCAAAGGCACGCGGCAGCGAGGTCCCGGGCCCGCACCACCCCAGGCAGTCGTCTCACCCGAAGCCGCGCCCCCCACCCACCCGTTCGGCCCGCACCACCGAAAGTCCGCCACCCCCATGCGGTGCGCCGACGGATCAGGCGCGCGTGTGTCACAGCAACCCCGTCCCGGTCCCAGCCACGCCTGTCCTCTCGAGGCCCCGGCGGACCTTTTCGACGCCCACGGAGGGAAACCACCCCGGCGGGGCACCGCAAGCCCGCCAGGGCTGAGGAGCCGCCGCCCCCGCGCGGCCCCCGTCCGGAGAGCGCCAAGCGCCCTCGAGCGCTCGGCAGCGTGGCGCTCAGGGGCAGAGGCTGATGTGCCGGACGGCCAGGACGTGTCCCGCCGCGTCGATGAGGCGGCTGCGGGCGAGGCGCCCTTTGGACACCGCGTCGGTGATGGCCGTCGCGATCGCGGACGTCCGGGAGCCGACATCGCCCTTCAGGTCGAACATGACCATGTCGGCACCGGAGCGCAAGGCCTGTACGGCGGCCGAGGGAACGCTGAAGCCGGCCGCGGAGATCGCCTTGGCGCTGAGCGAGTCGGTGAGCACCAGCCCTTTGAAGCCCATCCTGCCGCGCAGTTCTCCGATGACGGTGGGCGACAGACCGGCCGGGTTGGTGCCCAGGCCCGGCACGATGTTGTTGGCGACCATGACGGCCGGGGCTCCGGCCTTGACGGCCGCTGTGAACGGGGGGACGGCCACCTTCCGCAGGGTGGACCAGGGCAGGGTGCGGGCGGGGCCGAAGTCGGAGTTGTAGGTGGAGTTGCCGATGCCGGGGAAGTGCTTGACGACGGGTATCACGCCACCGTCGCGCATCCCGTTCATGTACGCCACACCGGCCGTGGAGACCACCGAGGGGTTGCCGCCGAAGGACCGCCATCCGTCGGGGTTGCTCTTGCCGGGGGCCACGTTCCTGCCGTCGACGTCGAGCACCGGTGCGAGGTTCACGTCGACCTGGGCGGCGGCCATCCGGGTGGCGACCTTCGCGACGTTCTGCCGGATCCGGGCCGGGGTCCAGTGCGCGCCCATGTACGCGGCCCAGGGCAGGTCTCCGACGAGGTTTGCCATCCGCTGGATGCCGCCGCCCTCCTCGTCGGTCATCACCAGCAGACCGAGTCGGCCGGGCACATGGGACTTCAGGGCGGTCAGCCGGGTGCCGAGGTCGGAGGGCGCCTTGCTGCCGAAGAGCAGTACTCCGCCCGCGCCGGCGCTCACCTCGGAGGTGGCGTCCGAGACCGAGTTCTCCGACACGGGGACGACGATGGTCAGCATGGCCAGCCGGCGGTTCGACCACTCGGCCAGCTTGGAACCGTTGGTGCACGCCCTGGCCGTTGCGGTGCGGTCCGCGGCGGGTGATGCCTGGGCGGCCTCGGCGGGTCGGGAGGCCGGGGA
>NZ_JACBWZ010000680.1 GCF_013870595.1 Streptomyces sp. WELS2
GCGGAGGCGGTGCCGCTGTCGTCGGAGCCGGAGCCGAAAAGGTGCGGGGCGAGCTGGGCCTGGAGGTCGGCCGGGGTGGGCCGGGCGGTGGCCTCCATCTGCATGCACGCCTCGATCAGCGGGCGCAGCTCGTCCGGCAGGCCGCTGAGGTCCGGGCCCTCGCGCAGCAGCATGAAGACGGTCTCGACCGGGTTGGCGCCGTGGAAGGGCGGGTGCCCGGTGGCCGCGAAGACGAGGGTGGAGCCGAGGGAGAAGACATCGCTGGCGCCGGTGACGCTGCGGGAGTCCTTGGCCTGCTCCGGGGACATGTAGGCGGGGGTGCCGACGGCGACGTTCGTCATGGTCAGCCGGGTGTTGGAGACCCCGGAGGCGATGCCGAAGTCGATCACCCGGGGGCCGTCCTCGACCACGAGCACGTTGGAGGGCTTCAGGTCGCGGTGGACCAGCCCGGCGCCGTGGATGGACTGCAGGGCCTCGGCCACGCCCGCCGCGAGCCAGCGCACGGCCTGCGCCGGCAGCGGCCCGCACTCGTTCACTATCTCTTCCAGCGAGGGCGCGGGGACGTAGGCGGTGGCCAGCCAGGGAACTGCGGCGCGGGGGTCGGCGTCGACCACGGCCGCGGTGTAGAAACCGGAGACCGCGCGGGCCGCCTCCACCTCACGGGTGAAGCGGACCCGGAAGAGCTGGTCCTCGGCCAGTTCGGTGCGCACCGTCTTGATCGCCACGCGCCGGCCGGACGCCGAGCGCGCGAGATAGACCAGCCCCATGCCGCCGGCCCCCAGCCGGCCCAGCACCTCGAACGGCCCGATCCGCCGCGGATCGTGCTGCGTCAGCTGATCCACCACTTGCCTGCCACCTCCCCGTACGAGCCGCGCCACCCCATATGTACGCGACCGAAGTGCAGCGTCTCACCACCGCACCGCCATGGCGGCACGCACCCCGATTCTTCCTGGCCGGACGGCTGGTTGCGAACCCGGTGACAATCAGGGTGTCTCACATTAATTCATCCCAAAAACGGATGGATCACCGCCGGATCGCCGGGGGAGCGGCACCGGAACAGTGCCGGATCAGCGCTGGAGCAGCGCGAACGACGCCCCCTGATCGTCGGTGACGACGGCCACCCTGCCGTACGACGTCGTGAAGGGCGGCGCCTGCACCCGGCCGCCGAGCCGCCGGACGGTCCCGAGGGCCTCGTCCAGGTCCGCGACCCGGAAGTGGGCGATGAAGTGCGGGGGCATCTCGGCCGGGAACACCTCGGTGACGTCCGCGCGGCCGAAGTCGGGCGCGGCACCCGAGCCGAACAGGGCGTCGTGGAAGAGGTCGCCGTAGAAGGTGTTGGCGGCGGCCGTGTCCCGGGTGTACAGCTCGGCCCACACGAACGTGCCGGGCGCGCGCCGGCGCCCGAAGCCGCGGTGGGTGCCGGGCTGCCACAGGCCGAACACCGCGCCCCCGGGGTCGGTGGCGAGGGCCGCGGTGCCGAGGTCGCCGACCGGGTACGGGTCCGTGATCACCCGGCCGCCGGCCGCCGTGATCCGCCGGGCGAGGGCCCCGGCATCGGGGGTGGCGAAGGAGACCGTCCAGACGGTGGGCATGCGGCCGTCCGTCTTGGGGGCCAGCGCCGCGACCCGGTCCCCGTCCAGCAGCGCCCACACCGCGGAGCCGTACGCCTCCTGGAAGGTCCACCCGAAAAGCTCGCCGTAGAACCGCTTGCCCGCCTCGACGTCGGGCAGCTGGGCGTCGACCCAGCAGGGGACGCCCTCCCCGTATGTCTCTTCGTTCGTGGATGCCCTGTTTTCGGCCATGCGGCAAAAGTAACCGGGACGCGCGCACGCCGCAGACCAGGCACACCACCCCCGTTTCCCCCGCGCACCCCATTTGCAGTCGGCCGAATCGCGCTCCCATCACCCCTCGGTAAGCTGACGGCATGACAGGACAAGTGCGTACCGTCGACGGCCGCGTGGCCGGCCGGCGTGGGCAGGCGACCCGGCAGAAGCTGCTCGACTGCCTCAGCGAGATGCTCAGCTCCTCCCCCTACCGGGACGTCAAGGTCATCGATGTCGCCCGGAGGGCGGGCACGTCGCCCGCGACCTTCTACCAGTACTTCCCCGACGTCGAAGGCGCCGTCCTGGAGATCGCCGAGCAGATGGCGGCCGAGGGCGCGGGGCTGACCGAGCTGCTCGAGGGGCGCACCTGGACCGGCAAGTCGGGCTGGCAGACCGCGCAGGAACTCGTGGACGGGTTCCTGGACTTCTGGCGCCGCAACGACGCGATCCTGCGGGTGGTGGACCTGGGCGCGGCCGAGGGGGACAAACGGTTCTACAAGATCCGGATGAAGATCCTGAACTCGGTCAACGGCTCCCTGGCCGACTCCATCGCGGAACTCCAGGCCAAGGGCCGGGTGGACAAGGACGTGAACCCGGCGGCGGTGGCCGGTTCGCTGGTCGCGATGCTCGCGGCGGTGGCGGCCCACCAGAAGGGGTTCACCTCCTGGGGCGTGAAGCAGGCCGAACTCAAGCCGAACCTCGCGCTGTTGGTGCACCTGGGCGTGACCGGCAAGAAGCCGTCCAAGTAGGCGCCCGGGCCCTCCGTACCCCTCGCGCACCCCTTTGTGAAGATCCAAGTCCTGTCTCGCGGGCGGTGGTTCATCCCCTGAACCACCGCCCGTCGCCTATGCGGGCAGCGGACGGTCCCGCACCACGTGCTTCATCACCAGCGTCGAGGTCAGCCGCTGCACCCCCGGCAGCGTCGCCAGCCGCTCGTCGTACAGCCGCTGGAAGGCGGCCAGGTCGGCGGTGGCCACCCGGAGCAGATAGTCCGGTTCGCCGAACAGCCGCTGGGCGTCCAGCACATGCTCCAGCTCGCCGACCGCCCGCTCGAACTCGGCGACCGTGTCCCGGTCCTCCTGGCGCATGGACACGAAGACCAGCGCCTCGAAGTTCAGGCCGAGCGAGGCCGGGTCCACCACCGCGCGGTAGCCCCGGATGGCGCCGGCCCGCTCCAGCTCGCGCAGCCGCCGGTGGCAGGGGGAGACGCTGAGCCGCACCCGGGCGGCCAGCTCGGTCACGGTCAGCCGCCCGTCCTGCTGGAGCTCGGCAAGGATTTTCCGGTCCACGTCGTCCATGAGGGAGATTTTTGCGCACAACTCGCGATCATGAGCAAACTTCGGAAACACTTTCGGGTAATTCGCGCCTAATGTGCCCGACATGGACTCGGGACTGCTCTTCTCCTTCCTCGCCGTGGACCTGCTGCTGGTGTGCGTACCGGGCGCCGACTGGGCGTACGTCATCACGACCGCCCTGCGCGGCGGCCGGATACCGCGCGCGGTGGCGGGCCTGGTCTGCGGCTACGCCCTTCACACCGCCCTGGCCACGGCGGGCCTCGCGGTCCTGGTGGCGGGCTCCCCCGGTCTGCTGACGGCCGTGACG
>NZ_JACBWZ010000681.1 GCF_013870595.1 Streptomyces sp. WELS2
TATGTCCAGGTGTACGGTCAGGAGGCGAACGCCCGCTCCAGCCTGGGGATCAGGTCCCGCAGGTCCTGTTCCCAGCAGCCGCCGTTGTGACCGCCGTTGCACTGTGTGCCCCAGCCGGAGCCGTCGCCGTAGTCGACGTAGTGGTACGGCATACCGAGCGCGTCCATGCTGTCCTTGACGTGCTGTGCCGCGCCTTCGAGCCAGAACTCCGGTTCGGTGGGGACGCCGGCGCCGTTGCCCACGTAGACGGAGACGCCGATCCCGGCCAGCTTGTCCATGTGTGCGGCCGGATCGACCTCGTTCCACCGCCGGTCGGCGTTGAACACCGGGTAGGGCGAGCCGAACAGGGCGTCGCTGTCCACGCCGGGCTTGTAGGGGGAGTTGTCGGGGTCGCAGGCTCCGGAGGACGAGCCGCAGATCGCTCCGAGCGCGTCGGTCACGGAGGCGACGACGGCCAGCCGCAGGTCCATGGACCGGACCGACAGGTCGATGTCCCCCGACAGGGACGCCGTCTGGCTGAACAGGTCGGGTCGGACCTGCGCGTAGTGCAGGGCGCCGAATCCGCCCATGGAGACGCCGGCGACGGCCCTGGCCTTCTTGGTGGGGATGGTCCGCAGGTTCGCGTCGATGAACGGGATCACCTGCTTGAGGTGGAAGTTCTCCCAGTTCTGGGCGCCGAGTTGCGTCTTCTGGTTCAGCCAGTTGGCGTACCAGCCCCGGGCGCCGCCGTCCGGAATGACGGTGATCATCGAGTCGGACATGGTCAGCGCCGGATAGTTCTGCCGGATCGGGTCGTCGGGCGAGCCGTGCAGGAAGTACAGCACGGGGTAGCGCCTGTTCGGGTCGTCGTAGTAGCCGCTCGGCAGGATGATCTTGATGTGGTGCTTGCCGGAGACCTCGGGCGTGGTCACCGTGATGGTGAAGTTCGTGGGACCGCCCACGGCCGTGTCGACCTGCGTGAGTCCGAACCCGTTCGTCAACGGCGGCGGTGCCGTGCCGTCGGCGGCCTGCGCGGGACCGGCCGGCAGGGCCAGGGCCAGGGCCAGGACGACGGCGGTGACCATCCCGGTCGCCGTCAGTCGCCGACGGTTCGATGTCCTTGCCAAAGCGTGCCTCCTCGTGAGCTTTCCTGCGGTGCGTCGATCCACTGGAAGTACGGGTCGCTGTCGAGGTTGTCGGTGGTGATCCGGTCCCTGCTCGAGCTCGCCCTGCCGCCGGCTCCAGGCAGCGCGCCATCGAGCCGTCCCTCCCGTACGGGCGGTTCCGCCCGGACACGGTCACGTTAGGGAGGGGCGATGAAATTCCTATGACACGGCAGCCGTCGCGAAGCCGTCCCCGGCCGGCAACCGGCCCGCACGGCCGGCGCGTCGCTCGGCTGGGCACGCGCCCGGCATCCCCCGCGCGTCGCTCGGCGTGCACGTCCCCGGCGCCGCCGGCTCATCCTCGCCGGCGTCTTTGTGCGAGACGGCTCTGCAGCCGGGCGTGACGGAACTGGTAGACCGCACCCGCCTGGCGCAGGACGCCGCGCTGGTAGGCGTCGTCCAGGAAGGCGGCGACGGCCCAGGGCAGACGCCCGGTCAGCGGCAGCCAGACGCGGGCGAGCAGACACCACTGGCCCCAGGCGGTTAGGGTCAGCGTGTAGCCGAGCGCGCCGCCGAGACCGCTGATGGTGCCGAGCATGAGACTGGCCGCGGGGTCCGTGACGAGCCGGCCCAGGTGCCCTTGCAGCAGATCCACCACCACTCCGGCACCGAGTCCGACCGCCGTGCCGAACACGGGTGCCCAGAAGCACAGTTGGATGAGCACCGTCCGGCGGTCGGCGCGCAGGACACTGCCCGGGCTGACGGCGGAGAGGATGTCGAGGGGCGTTTCGAGGAGGCCGAGGAGACAGAAGGAGAGGCCCGCGGCGCCGCTGAAGACCAGGCCGAAGACGATCGCGTCGATCAGCCCGGTCTCCAGCGCGGGCGCCGGCCCGGCGTGCAGGCTGAACGCCCGCAACAGGCCGACCACGAACCCGTAGGCGCATCCGAAGAACGCGCCGCCCAGGGCGCCGATCACCAGCCGGGAACCCGCCCGCCACTTGGTGGTGCCCGGCCGGCCGCGGATGCGCAGCCGTACCGCGGACGGCTGGACGTCCTTGCCCGTGACCGTGTACGTGAACCAGTGCACCAGCCCGAACAGGAGACCGGCCAGCAGGCCGACGATCGTCCCGTCCAGCACCCCGCCGGCCGGTGAGCCGCTGAAACCGGCGGACATGGCGCCGTCGACCAGTCCGATGACCAGCGCGGTGACGAGGGCGGTGACCAGAGTGCGGGTGGAACTTCGCAGACCGTGGCCGAGCCGCCACCAGGCCAGGTCCGGAGTCCTCAGTTCCGTCAGATGGCGGGCGAGATGGCCGAGCCAGCGCTGGACACGCTCGGGGTCCCAGTCGCGCGCACCCGGTCGGGACCGGCGATAGACGGTCGGCAGGAAGTTGTCGAGCAGGTGCTCCTCCAGCTCCTGCGCGCTCGCGAACAGTTCGGTGTCGAGCAGCTCGGCCGGATCGTGCTCCGGCGTGTCGCTGTAGACGGTGCGGGCGAGCGCCACCATCAGCGGTGTCGACAGGACCGTGGCGAGCGGGGCCGGTGACCCGTCCGGCGAGGGCTCGCGCAGCTTCTTCAGCACGGGCTGCCAGACGCCGGCCGCAGGGTCCGAGCGGTCCGTCTTGCGGGTGGTGCGGGGCAGATAGTGGTCCAGGTCGTCCAGGGTGAGGTCGGTGAGCTCGATCGCCGCGGCCGAGGTCAGCACATCGGTCTCCTCGACCGCGGCGGCGTACTCGGCGGGGCGGCTGGTGAGCACGAGGGGCAGCGTGGTGGCGTTGAGGGCCTCGAGCGCGGGGCGGCGCAGCCCGTCGGCCATCTCGTCGAAGCCGTCCAGCACCGGCAGTACGCGACCGGAGTCGACCAGCGCGGAGGCCAGGCTGACCTTGTCGGGCCCCGGTGCGGCGGTACCGGGATGGTCACGCGTCAACCGCTCGGTCAGCCAGTCCCGCAGGGTGACGGCCGTGGGATCCCAGGCGCCGATGCTGAAGATCACCGGGACGGGCTCGGCGGGCGTCCGCGACCTCAGATGGTCGAGGACGAAGCGCAGGGTCAGGACCGTCTTCCCGGACCCGGACCTGCCGAGGACCACCAGCCGCCCGGAGGGGACGTTCCGGTAGGTCTCCGCGATGCCCTCCAGCCGGCCGCTCAGATCCAGCGGGCCGCCCGGGGCGCCCGGCGGGAGGCGGAGGATGTTGGCCCAGTGGTCGGTGAGCGTCTCGCAGGCGGTCTTCCAGCAGACCGGCAGCGGGTACGGGTCCTGGATCCGCCGCTGCTCCTCCTCGCGCCCGGGGCGCCCGGCGGGAGGCGGAGGATGTTGGCCCAGTGGTCGGTGAGCGTC
>NZ_JACBWZ010000682.1 GCF_013870595.1 Streptomyces sp. WELS2
CGGCTGCTGCACTGGGACCTGCACGACGAGAACGTGCTGGCCGCCGAGCGCGCCGACTGGCTCGCCATCGACCCCAAGCCGCTGGCCGGCGACCCCGGCTTCGAGCTGTGGCCCGCCCTGGACAACCGGTTCGAGGCGGCCGAGGTCCGCTGGCGCTTCGACGCGATGACCGACGTCCTCGGCCTGGACCGGGACCGGGCCCGCGCCTGGACCTGCGGCCGGCTGCTGCAGAACGCCCTGTGGGACGTGGAGGACGGCCGCCCCATCGAGGCGCGCCGGCTGGAGATCGCCCGCCTGCTGGCATGAGAAAGCCCAGGTGGGAGCGGGTCCCACCCGGGCCTGCCGGAGCCCCCTGTCGGATTCGAACCGACGACCTTCGCTTTACAAGAGCGGCGCTCTGACCAGCTGAGCTAAGGAGGCGCGCACCTGGGTGCTCGTGCAGTGTACCCAGGTCTGGTGGTGGGCCCGTCGAAAATTTCCGCGAAGTTCACCTGGGCCGGGGTACTGACAGGGCCGGTGATCGCCGGGTAGCGTCTCGGTCCAGTTCACCCCGGTGGACTACGCCAACCACCTTCCTACAACGGATCGTCCGGCACGTTCCTGCCGGTAGAAGGGGGCCCATTCACCATGGCCACAGTCACGTTCGACAAGGCGACCCGGATCTACCCGGGTGCCGACAAGCCCGCCGTCGACGCGCTCGACATCGCGATCGAGGACGGCGAGTTCCTCGTCCTGGTCGGCCCGTCCGGTTGCGGCAAGTCCACCTCCCTGCGGATGCTCGCGGGCCTGGAGGACGTCAACGGCGGCGCCATCCGCATCGGTGACCGCGACGTCACGCACCTGCCGCCCAAGGACCGGGACATCGCCATGGTGTTCCAGAACTACGCCCTGTACCCGCACATGACGGTCGCCGACAACATGGGCTTCGCGCTCAAGATCGCCGGCGTGCCGAAGGCGGAAATCCGGCAGAAGGTCGAGGAGGCCGCGAAGATCCTCGACCTGACCCAGTACCTGGACCGCAAGCCGAAGGCGCTCTCCGGCGGTCAGCGCCAGCGTGTCGCCATGGGCCGCGCGATCGTGCGCGAGCCGCAGGTCTTCCTCATGGACGAGCCGCTGTCCAACCTGGACGCCAAGCTCCGCGTCTCCACCCGTACGCAGATCGCCTCGCTCCAGCGCCGGCTCGGCATCACCACCGTCTACGTCACCCACGACCAGGTCGAGGCCATGACGATGGGCGACCGGGTGGCGGTCCTCAAGGACGGGCTGCTCCAGCAGGTCGACTCGCCGCGGAACATGTACGACAGGCCCGCGAACCTCTTCGTCGCCGGCTTCATCGGCTCCCCCGCCATGAACCTGGTCGAGGTCCCGATCACCGACGGCGGCGTCGAGTTCGGCAACAGCGTCGTCCCGGTCAACCGGGACGCCCTGAAGGCCGCCGCCGACAAGGGCGACCGCACGGTCACCGTCGGCGTCCGCCCCGAGCACTTCGACGTGGTCGAGCTGAACGGCGGCGCCGCCGCGTCCCTGTCGAAGGACGCCGCCGACGCCCCGGCCGGCCTCGCCGTGTCGGTCAACGTCGTCGAGGAGCTGGGCGCCGACGGCTATGTGTACGGCTCCGCGGAGGTCGGCGGCGAGGCCAAGGACCTGGTCGTCCGCGTCAACGGCCGGCAGATCCCGGACAAGGGCTCCACGCTGCACGTCGTGCCGCGGCCGGGCGAGATCCACGTGTTCTCCACGTCCACCGGCGAGCGGCTGACCGACTGACGGCCCCCGGCACCGGGAAGGGCCCCCGCGCGCTCGGCGCGCGGGGGCCCTTCCCGTGCGGCGGGGCGGTCTCCGGCGGGTGCTTCGTCAACCCGTTACCCGGAAATCCCCGCCTTCTCATCCCCCAAAAGTGTGACGCAGTGTCCCCTTGTCATTACCGGGCGCTACCCTCACACGCGTGAAGCACTCCACCACCCCACAGACGCGACGCGGCCACCGGGGCGGCCCTGCCCGCCGGATCGGCCGCACTCTCGCCCTCGTCCTGCCCGTCTTCATGGTGCTCTCCGGGACCCTCGCGGTCACCCGGGTGAACTGGACGGGCAGCCCCGCCGACTCGGTGCTGACCGCCTCCGACGTGACGTCGGCGGCGATCCCCGCCCGTACGGCCGCCCGCGCGCCCGAGGACGTGCTCCGCGAGCAGCTCATGAGTGAACTCCAGGACAAGGACCCCGGCGCGGTGCTCACCCACCTCCAGCGGGCCGTCAACGGACGCCCCTCGCTCGCCCGGCACTGCTCCTCCATCGCCCGCGCCCTCGGCACGGCCGCGGTGCGCATCTACGGCGCCTCGCGCGCCCAGTCCTACGCCCGCCCCGTGTGCGACACCTCCTTCGCCACGGGTGTCCTGGCCGCACGCGGCTGACGCGCGCCACCGCGCGTACCCACGCGCGCACCGGGACGTACACGACCGACACGACCGGCCGGCGGCGGCTCCCCGCGTGCCGTCGCCGCCGCCACACCGCGCCGGGGCGCCACGTACAGTGCGGTCATGACCCATCCGAGCGCCGCGTCGCGCCCCACTCAAGCCGTGGTCCTGGCCGGTGGCCAGGGCTCGCGGCTGCGTCCGTACACCGACGACCGGCCCAAGCCGATGGTCGAGATCCCCGGCACGGGCACGCCGATCATCGGCCACCAGCTCACCTGGCTCGCCGAGGAGGGTGTCACGGACGTGGTCGTCTCGTGCGGCCACCTCGCCGACGTCCTGCAGAAGTGGCTGGACTCGGCCGACCTGCCGGTCTCCGTCACCACCGTCGTGGAGAGCGAGCCCCTCGGCCGCGGCGGCGGCCTGCGCTACGCCGCCGCGCATCTGCCCCACCCCGACCAGCCGTGGTACGCCACCAACGGTGACATCTGGACCCGCTTCTCGCTGCGGGACATGGCCGACTTCCACACCGAGCGGGACGCCGTCGCCACCCTCGCGCTGGCCCGGCCGCGCATTCCCTGGGGCGCGGTGCAGACCGACGGCTTCGGGCACATCACCGACTTCATCGAGGCACCGCCGTCCACGTTCGAGATCAACGCGGGCGTGTACGTGTTCTCCCCCGCCTTCGCCGCGCTGCTGCCGGAGCGCGGGGACCACGAGCGCACGACGTTCCCCCGCCTGGCCCGGGAGCACAAGCTGGCCGGGTTCCCCATCCCGCAGGGGGCGTACTGGCGGGCCATCGACACGGCGAAGGACCTGACCGAGGCGGCCAAGGAGCTGGCGGCGCTGAGCCGGTAGCCGCGTACGACGAAGGGGCCCTGTACCTCCCCGGTACAGGGCCCCTTCGTCGTCCCGTCAGCCCAGCAGGCCGCCCACCAGGCCCGGCTGGCCGGTCGTGGTTGTTGAACCACACCAGGTCCGGGCGCCACTGGACGTAGTCCTCGTTGGCGAACA
>NZ_JACBWZ010000683.1 GCF_013870595.1 Streptomyces sp. WELS2
CGCTGGCGGCCTGCGCGGCGACGCTTCAGGAGACCGGCTGGCAGGCGGGCGAGTACACCGAGCCCAGGACGAGGTCCCGCTTTCTGCTGGCCTCGCCGCGCCGGGTGTGACCGGCGTGTCAGGATCGGTCGACCGCAGAACCGAACGACGCGGCACCGAACGACCGCAGCACCGAACGACCGCAGCACCGCACACGAGAAGGGCACGCAGTGGCCGAACCGTTTTCCGTCCGGGTGACCGTCCGCGGTTACGAGACCGACACCCAGGGACATCTCAACCAGGCCGTATACCTCAACTACGCCGAGCACGCCCGCTGGTCGTTGCTCCAGGCGGCCGGGATCAGCCAGGCCCGGCTGGTGGGCCAGGGCGTGGGCCCGGTGGCCCTGGAGACGACCATCGGCTTCCGGCGTGAACTGCTCGCCGGCGACGAGGTGGATGTGACGTGCGCCTTCGAGTGGGGCGACGGCAAGACGTTCCGGATCCGGCAGGAGATACGCAAGACCGACGGCACGCTCGCGGCCGAGATCACCGCGGTGGGCGGCATCATGAACCTCACCGAGCGCAAGCTGGTCGCCGACCCGCGCGCGGTGTTCAAGGAACTGGCCACGGATCCCGGCCTGTTCGGCCTGTAGGCCCCGGGCACGGAAAGGGGCCGGGGGTGACGGTGTCACCCGTCTCCCCCGGCCTGATCGGCGCCGGCTCGGCGCCCGGCGTCAGCGGACGGCGGCGATCTCCTCCCCCGCCTCCATGGGATGGGTGACGTCCTGGGCCTCGCGGCCCTTGCCGAGGTGGTTGAAGAGGAGGTTGAGCACCACGGCCGTGACACAGCCGGTGGAGATGCCCGAGTCCAGGACGATCTTCGCGGTCTCCGGGAAGGAGTGGTAGAACTCCGGCGCGGTGATCGGGATGATGCCGACCGCCAGGGACACGGCCACGATCAGCACGTTGTTGTCCTTGTCCAGGCCGGCCCGGACCAGGGTCTGGATGCCGCTCGCGGCGACCGAGCCGAACAGCACGATGCCGGCGCCGCCGAGGACCGGCCGGGGCACGACCGCGATGAGCGAGGCGGCCATCGGGCACAGGCCCATCAGGACCAGGAAGCCGCCGCCGGTCGCGACGACGTACCGGCTGCGGATCCGGGTCATCGCGACCAGCCCGATGTTCTGGGCGAAGGCGCTGCACATGAAGCCGTTGAACAGCGGGCTGAGCGCGGAGCCGAGGGTGTCGGCGCGCAGGCCGGCCGCGATGGTCTTCTCGTCGGCGGGCCGTTCGACGATCTCGCCGAGGGCCAGCATGTCGGCGGTCGACTCGGTCATGGAGACGACCATGACCACGCACAGGGAGAGGATCGCGGCGAGCTGGAACTGGGGGGCGCCGAAGTGGAACGGGGTGGGGAAGCCGACCACGTCGGCGTCGGCGACCGGGCCGAAGTCCGTGACGCCGAACGGGATCGCGATGAGCGTGCCGACGACCAGGCCGATCAGTACGGCGATCTGCTTGACGAAGCCCCGGGTGAAGCGGCGCAGCAGCAGGACGATCAGCAGGGTGAGGCCGGCCAGGGTGAGGTAGGTGGTCGAACCGTAGTCGTCGGCCCGGGGGTTGGGGCCCTGGGCCCAGCCGAAGGCGACGGGGAGCAGGGAGACGCCGATCAGGGTGATCACGGAGCCGGTGACGACCGGCGGGAAGAAGCGGATCGCCTTGCTGAAGAAGGGGGCGGCGATGAAGCCGAGGACACCGGCGACGATGACCGCGCCGAAGATGATCGGCAGGGCGTCGGCCTTGTCCTTGGTGGAGGCGACGACCGCGGTCATGGGGGCGACACCGGCGAAGGTGACGCCGTTGACGAAGGGCAGCCGGGCGCCGATCTTCCAGATGCCGAGCGTCTGGAGGAAGGTGGCGAGGCCGGCGGTGAACAGGCAGGCGCCGGTGAGGAAGGTCAGCTCGGTCGCGCTGAGGCCGATGGCCGCGCCGACGATGAGCGGTGGTGCGACGACACCGGCGTACATGGCGGCCACGTGCTGCAGTCCGCTGGTCGCCATTTTCAGGGCGGGGAGTTTCTCGTCTACGGGATGGGCGGCCACGGCGGCTCCTCCGGGCGGGTGACACGTCATCGTCGACGTGGGTTTGGAGGTGGTGCGGGGTCGTGCGGGACCCTCGCAGGGGGGTGGCGAAATTGAGCGGTGACGAGTCTGTGGGGGTGTGGGGGTGTGACGGCGGTCGTGGGGGTGGACCGTCTCCGGGGGCGTGCGTCCACACGCGCCCCGGAGACGGCATCGCCGTGGATCCCGCTCGGATCCACGGGTCCCGGCCGGGAGCCGTCCCTCCCGGCCGGAGTCTCGGGGGTGGGCCGCCGCTCAGTCCTGAGCGGCGATCCGGGCCAGGCGCCGGGCTTCCTCGCGGGTGCTGACGGCGATGGCGTCCTCGTCGGCGGTCAGCAGGCGGCCGTCCGCCACGATCTGCCGGCCGTTGACGAACGACGCGGTGACGGGGGCGGGGGCGCCGAGGACCAGCGCGGTCACCGGGTCGGTGATGGAGGCGTGGGCGAGGGTGTCCATCCGCCACAGCACCACGTCGGCCAGCTTGCCGGGCTCCAGCGAGCCGATCTGCGCGGCCCGGCCGAGGACCCGGGCGCCGCCGTAGGTGCCCAGGCGCAGCGCCTGGCGGGCGTTCAGCGCGGCCTCGCGGTGCGTGCCGAGCCGGTTGATCAGCAGGGCGTTGCGCAGCTCGGTGTGGAGCTCGCCGGACTCGTTGGAGGCGGTGCCGTCCACGCCCAGGCCGACCGGGACGCCGGCCTTCAGCATGTCGGGGACGCGGGCGATGCCGGCGGCGAGGCGGGCGTTGGACGAGGGGCAGTGGGCGACACCGGTCCCCGTGCGGGCGAAGGCCTGGATGTCGGAGTCGTTCATGTGGACGCAGTGCGCCATCCACACGTCCTCACCGAGCCAGCCGGTGGACTCGAAGTAGTCGGTGGGGCCCATGCCGAACAGCTCGTGGCAGAACTTCTCCTCCTCCACCGTCTCCGAGCCGTGGGTGTGCAGCCGCACCCCCAGCCGGCGCGCCAGCTCGGCTCCCTGGCGCAGCAGTTCGGTGGAGACCGAGAACGGCGAGCAGGGGGCGACCGCCACCTGGGTCATGGCGTCGAAGGAGGCGTCGTGGTGCTCCTCGACGGTCTCCTCGGTCGCCCGGAGCGCGTCCTCGAGCGTCTCCACGGCGAAGTCCGGGGGCAGCCCGCCGTCCCGCTCGCCGCGGTCCATCGAACCGCGGGCCAGGGTGAAGCGCACCCCCATGCCGGCGGCGGCCCGGATGATGGATCCGGACAGGTCGCCGCAGCCGCGCGGGTAGACGTAGTGGTGGTCCATGGCGGTGGTGACACCGCCCCGGGCCATCATGGCGAGGGATCCCTGCGCCG
>NZ_JACBWZ010000684.1 GCF_013870595.1 Streptomyces sp. WELS2
CGTGGTCGGCGAGGACGCGCGGGCGGCGCTGGAGTTCCTCGACGGGGTCTCCTACGAGCAGTGGCTGCCCCGATTCCTGGAGCAGGCGCAGTCGCTCGCGGGCCCCCGCCCCTCCGGCCCCCGGTAGACCGACGGCGGCGGGACCGGGCCACCCGGTCCCGCCGCCGTCACGCGGGTTTCAGCCGTGCACGCGGATCGACCGCGACGGGCACAGGTCCGCGGCCCGCACCACCTGCTCGCGCAGCTCCTCGGCCGGCTCCTCGTTCACCAGGGTGACCAGGCCGTCGGCGTCCTGGTCGAACACCTCGGGGCTCAGCAGCGCGCACTGGCCGGAGCCCACGCACCGGTCGCGTTCGGCGAAGACACGCATCAGGGGTGCTCCGTTCGCGTCGGCCGTCACCAGGTGACGGGGAGTTCGTAGACGCCGTAGACCATGGCGTCGTCCTTGAACCGCAGCTCCTCCGGCTCGGCCGCCAGCCGCAGGCCGGGGACGCGGCGCAGCAGCGTGCCGTAGACCGCCTCCAGCTCCACCCGGGCGAGGTTGGCGCCGATGCACTGGTGGACGCCGTAGCCGAAGGCCAGGTGGGCGCGGGCTTCTGCGCGGTGGATGTCGAGGGTGCCCGGGTCCGGGAAGACCGACTCGTCGTGGTTGGCCGCGTTGTTCAGGGCGAGGATGCCCTCGCCCGCGCGGATGGTGACGTCACCGACCTCGATGTCCGCCACCGCGACCCGGGCGGTGCCGGAGTCGGAGATGGAGAAGACGCGCAGCAACTCCTCCACCGCGTTCGGCAGCAGGGCCGGATCCTCCCGCAACTCGGCCATTTGCTCCGGGTGTCGCAGCAACGCCAGCACCCCGAGGGCGATCATGTTGGCGGTGGTCTCGTGGCCGCCGACCAGCATCAGCCGGGCCATCGTCACCACATCGGTGTGGTCGGCGACCCGCTCGGTGCGGTTCTTCTCCAGGAAGCGGCTGATGAGGTCGTCGCCCGGCTCGTTCTCCTTCAGGGTGACGAGCCGGTCGAGGTACGTGTCCAGGGCCTGCACGGCCGCCCCGTACTCCTGCGGGCTCAGGTCGTGGTTCATCAGCGCGGCCGACCACTCCTCGAACCGGGCGTGGTCCTCGTAGGGCACGCCGAGCAGTTCGCAGATCACCAGGGACGGCACCGGCAGGGCGAGGGCGGTGACCAGGTCGACGGGGCCGCCCGCGGCCAGCATCGCGTCCACGTGCTCGTCCACGATCTGCTGGATCCGGGGGCGCAGTTCCCGCACCCGCCGGGCCGTGAACTCCGGTATCAGCATGCGCCGGTGGGCGGTGTGCTCCGGCGGGTCCATGTTCAGCATCATCAGCCGGATGTGCGCCAGCAGTTCCTCGGGGATGTGGAACTGGTGCGGATAGCCCGGCAGTTTGAGGTTGGAGCTGGCCCGGCTGTCGCCCAGCACCTGCCGGACGTGCTCGTGCCGCGTGACCAGCCAGGCCGGCTTGCCGTTCACTTTCAGGGCGGCGCGGGAGACGGGGGCGTCGGCGCGCAGCCCGGCGTACTCGGGCGGCTCGGCGAACGGACAGGTGCGCCGCAGGGGGAATCGCACCGGCGGTGCTTCCGCCTCGGGTACGGCGTCGGCGGACTGGGTCATGGCTGCCTTTCGGACGTCGGTGACGGCAGGAGGGGGGCGGGGCGGTGGGGCGTCACCAGGTGACGGGCAGCTCGTACAGGCCGTAGACGATCGCGTCGTCCTTGAACCGCAGTTCCTCCACCGGGGTGGCCAGGCGCAGCGACGGGATCCGGTCGAGCAGCGTCGAGTAGACGACCTCCAGCTCCATGCGGGCCAGGTTCTGGCCGACGCACTGGTGGACGCCGTAGCCGAACGCCAGCTGGCTGCGGGCCTCGCGGCGCACGTCCAGGCGGTCGGGGTCGGGGAAGACACGGGCGTCGTGGTTGGCCGCGTTGTTCAGCGGCAGGATGCCCTCGCCGGCCCGGATGGTGACCCCGCCCAGCTCGATGTCCTCCAGGGCGACGCGCGCGGTGCCCGCGTCGGAGATGGAGAAGAACCGCAGCAGCTCCTCCACCGCGCGGGGCATCAGCTCCGGCTCCGCGCGGACGGCGGCCAGCTGGTCCGGGTGCTCCAGCAGGGCCAGCACGCCGAGCGCGATCATGTTGGCGGTCGTCTCGTGCCCGGTGACCAGCATCAGCTTGGACATGCTGACGATGTCGGAGTGTTCCACGGCGGGCGTCTGCCGGTTGAACTCGATCAGACGGCTGATCATGTCGTCGCCCGGCTCGCTCTCCTTGGCGGTGACCAGCCCGTCCACGTACCGGTCCAGCTCGTAGTGGGCGCGGCCGCGGTCCTCCTCGCTGATGTCGTGGTTCATGATGGCCCACGCCCACTCCTCGAAGCGGCCGTGGTCCTCGTAGGGCACGCCGAGCAGTTCGCAGATCACCAGGGAGGGCACCGGCAGGGCGAGGGCGGTGACCAGGTCGACCGGACCGTCCGCGCCCTTCTCCAGCATGTGGTCGATCTGCTGGTCCACGATCTGCTGCACCCGGCCGCGCAGCTCGCGCATCCGCCGCACACTGAACTCCGGTGCGAGCATGCGCCGTTGGACGGTGTGGTCCGGCGGATCCAGGGACAGGAAGGTCAGCGGCACCGACTGGAGGATCTCCTCCGGCACCGGCACCTGGAGGGGGTAACCGGGCAGCTTCAGGTTCGCGCTGACCCGCTCGTCGCCCAGCAGCCTCTTGTACAGGTCGTGCCGGGTGACCAGCCAGGCGGGCTTGCCGTTGACCTTCAGCCGGGCCCGGGAGACGGGAGCGGTCTCGCGCAGCTCGGCGTAGGCGGCCGGCGGGCTGAAGGGACAGGCCCGCCGCATCGGGAAGTCCGGCGGCGCGGCCTGGTCGGCCGGTTCGGCAGGTGCAGTCATCAGGTCCTCTTCGCACGAAAGGGAGCGGGACGCGCCGGCGACGGATGCTCCGGGCTCGGCGCCGTGCGGCGCTGTCGGCCGTCCCTGGCACGCTAGGCAGCCACCACGGCGGGACCCAACCCCTAGCCGCCCCTAGGGAACAGGCCCCTCCCGGGTGCGGCCGGCGGGCGTACGGACCGGCTCCGTCCTCATCCTCGCGGCAAAGACCCCCGCCTCGCTCAACTGCGGCCGAGCAACCCGGCGTCGAGGATGGTCCCGCCGAGACTCCAGCCTCCGTCGGCGACTTCCTCGAGGATCACCAGTGTGTTCGGGCGGGCCCGTTCTCCGTAGACGCCGGCGAAGGCGTCGGTGACGGCGTCCTGGAGCCTCTTCCTGGACGCGTCGGTGAGCGTGCCGGCGGGGACCTTGAGGTTGGCGTAGGGCATGAGGTGTTCCTTCCCGATGGGTGGGGGCAGGCCGGGCGCCGTCCCGGCAGCGGCGCCGGTGCGGC
>NZ_JACBWZ010000685.1 GCF_013870595.1 Streptomyces sp. WELS2
CGCCGGCTGGATGTGCCGGTACGGGTCGTGGACATGGCCCTGGACTGCCCGCCGGACTCCTTCCCGCCGGACGTGGTGCGGCACCGGGTGCGGCGCGGCAGCGGCCGTATCGACGTCGAGGACGCGCTCACCCCGGAGGAGGCCGAGGCCGCGCTGCGGGCCGGGGTCGCGGTCGCCGACGAGGAGGCCGACTCGGGCACCGATCTGGTGGTGCTCGGCGATGTGAGCGTGGGCGGGACCACGCCGGCGGCGGTGCTGATCGCCGCGCTGTGCGGCACCGACGCGTCCGTGGTGACCGGGCGCGGTGGGGTCGCGATCGACGACCTGGCGTGGATGCGCAAGTGCGCGGCGATCCGGGACGCGCTGCGGCGGGCCCGGCCGGTGCTCGGCGACCAGCTCCAGCTGCTGGCGGCCGTGGGCGGGGCGGACCTGGCGGCGATGACCGGGTTCCTGTTGCAGTGCGCGGTACGCAGGCTGCCGGTGATCCTCGACGGGGTCGTGGCCACCGCGTGCGCGCTGGTCGCCCAGCGGATCGCCTTCCGGGCGCCGGACTGGTGGCTGGCCGGGCACGCGAGCGGGGAGCCGGGGCAGGCCAAGGCGCTGGACCGGATGGCCCTGGAGCCGCTGCTGGACCAGGGGGTGAAGGTCGGCGAGGGCGTGGGCGCGCTGCTGGCGCTGCCGCTGGTGCGGGCCGCCGCCGCGCTGGCCGCGGAGCTGCCCGAGAAGGAGCCGGCGCGGGAGGAGACGGCCGAGGAGCCCGAGGAGGAGCCCGTGGAGAAGGAACAGTCCATGGGGTGATGCCGCTGCCACGGGCGGACAGAGAGTGCCGAAAAGTGCGATTTGTCGTGATCGCACCGATATGATTATCCCTTATGGGAGACGCCCGAATCGTCCTGGTGCGGCGCGCGAAGGCGCGGTGGGCCGCCGGGGCTTCCCGGCGGGCCGCCGCGTGCGCCGTCTGGTATCTGCGGACCGTCGCGTCCGTCAACTTCCTCAGCGCGGTGTGGGTCACGCTCGGCCAGGACGTGCGCCGGCACAACCAGGACGACTTCTTCACGCCCTACCTGCTGACGGCCGGCTTCGCCTCCGGTGTCCTCACCGCCTTCCTCGCCATCACGATGCGCCGCCGCAAACGGGCCGCGTGGATCCTGAACCTGGTGATGAGCGGGCTCTTCCTGGTTCTGTTCGCGTTCGCCATGACCTTCCCGGAGATCCACCGGTACGCCCAGAACTGGATCTCCCTGGCGCTGACGGCCGCCTTCGTGGGCGCGCTGCTCATCGGCCGCCGGGAGTTCTACGCCAAGGGCGACCGCTCCAACCCCCGGCTCGCGGCGACCGTGGCCGTCGGCGGCGGCCTGGTCGCGAGCCTGCTGGCCGGGCTGCTGGTGACCGTCACCAACCAGGCGCCGGACGCGGCCCGCTCGTCCTTCCCCGAGCGCTGGTACTACGGCACCCTGCGGCTGGTGTCGGTGGCGGCCGACGAGTCCCGCTTCCCCGGCATCGACCCGCCCAACTGGGCGAACGTGGCGGTGAACGTGCTCAGCACCGCGCTCCTGCTCGCCGTGCTGTACGCCGCCTTCCGCTCCCGGCGCGCCGTCGACCCGCTCACCGAGGACGACGAGAAGCGGCTGCGGGAACTGCTGGAGCGGCACGGCGACCGGGACTCGCTCGGCTACTTCGCGCTGCGCCGGGAGAAGAGCGTGGTGTGGTCCCCGACCGGGAAGGCCGCCGTCGCCTATCGCGTCGTCGGCGGGGTGAGCCTGGCGTCCGGGGACCCGCTCGGGGACCCGGAGGCCTGGCCGGGGGCCATCGCACCGTGGCTGGCCGAGGCGCGGACGCACGGCTGGATCCCGGCGGTGATGGGCGCGAGCGAGGAGGCCGGGACGGTCTACGCCCGGCACGGCCTGGACGCGCTGGAGCTCGGGGACGAGGCGGTCGTGGAGGTCGCCGAGTTCACGCTGGAGGGGCGGGCCATGCGCACCGTCCGGCAGGCGTACAACCGGGTGCGGCGGGCCGGGTACCGGGTGCGCGTCCGGCGCCACGAGGACATCCCGGCGGCCGAGATGGCGTACCTCGTGCGGCGTGCCGACGACTGGCGGGACGGCGCGACCGAGCGCGGCTTCAGCATGGCGCTCGGGCGGCTCGGGGACCCCCGCGACGGCCGGTGCGTGATGCTGGAGTGCGTGGACGCCGAGGGGCGGCTGCGGGCGCTGCTGTCCTTCGTGCCGTGGGGCCCGCACGGGCTGTCGCTGGACCTCATGCGGCGGGAGCGGGACGTCGACGCCAACGGGCTGATGGAGTTCATGATCATCGAACTGCTGCGGCGCGCCCACGAGATCGGGATCACTCAGGTCTCGCTCAACTTCGCGATGTTCCGCTCGGTCTTCGAACGTGGCGCGCGCCTCGGCGCCGGACCGGTGCTCAGGCTGTGGCGGTCGCTGCTCGGCTTCTTCTCCCGCTGGTGGCAGATCGAGTCGCTGTACCGCGCCAACGCCAAGTACCGGCCCATCTGGGAACCGCGGTTCCTGCTCTTCGAGAAGACCGCGGACCTGCCGCGCATCGGCCTCGCCTCGGCCCGCGCGGAGGGGTTCCTGGAGGCGCCGGGACTGCCCGGCCGGCCGCGCCGAAGGCGGCTGCGGAACGCACCGACGACCGTACGGGGATGAGGATCGCATGAGGAGAACGCCCGCCCGCTGGGCCCGGGCCGAGTGGGGCCCGCTGTACACCGCCGTGCGCGGCCCGCTGCGCCGGCGGGGGCCCGCCGCGCTGCCGCTGACCACGGTCGCGGTGGGCCTGACGGCGTTCCTCCACTACGCGCAGAACCAGCCGTGGGGAGACCCGCTGGTGCGGGACCTGGGCGCCGTACGGGCCGACGACCCGCTGGGGCCGGCCCTGCTGCGCACCCCGCTGTCGCTGTTCGTGCCCGCGCCCGACCTGCCGGTGTGGGGGGCGCTGGCGCAGATCCTGCTGGTGTTCGGGATCGCGGAGCTGTGCCTGGGCCGGTGGCGGACGCTGGGCATCGCCTACGCCGCCACGCTCGCCGGGACCCTGTACGCGCGCCTCGGCATCATCCTCGGCGCGCACGCCCCGTTCGGGCTGCCGTGGACCGACGCGCAGGTGGTGGACACCGGCCCGTCGGCGGCGGTCGTGGGACTCGCCGTGTACGTGGGCTGGCGGTACGGCGCGTACGCGACGGCGGGCGCGGTGACCCTCGCGATGGTCGCCGAGGTGCTGCTGAAGGAGAACCTGGCGGGCAAGGAGCACCTGGCCGCGCTCACCGCGGTGGGCCTGCTGTGCCTGCTGGCGGCGGTACGGGACCGCCACCCCGACCGCCCCCGTGACCCGGCCGGCTGGACCGGCCGCGACCCGGGCGCACCACCGCTCCGGACCTGAGGCCGGCGCC
>NZ_JACBWZ010000686.1 GCF_013870595.1 Streptomyces sp. WELS2
AGGCCGCGGCGGCGGCCGCGGTGATGCGGGAAAGGTTCACGTGTGCTCCTGGAACAGTCGAAAGTTTCGAATCAAGTGCCGAGCGTTGCGTCACGCTAAACACCCGCCCCAACCCCGTCAACCGTCCGGACACACGAGCCCGACACCCACCCGATCAGCAGCTACGAAATTTTCGACCGTAGACCCCACACGCGCCCGCCTTGTTTCGATGAAGTTTCGGAAACAGACGGATTGACCGCCGTTTCGGCCCGGCCGCATACTCTCCAGCAATCGAGCCCGTCCCCCGGCAGGAACGGCCCCGCCCTGGCGTATGGCGCGTACATGCCATTCCCCGCGGCCCTACCACCCCTGCGCCCGGCACCCGCACGGCCGTGCCCGCCCCCGGGCCTGGTGCTCATCGACCCCCACCAGGAGGAAGCATGGACATGGACAACGCCCTCTCCCGCCCGATGAGCCGCAGGGGCTTCATCGGCCGCGCCGGCGCCCTGGCCGCGGCCACCACCGCCTCCGGACTGCTGCTGCCCGGCACCGCCGACGCCGCCACCGTCATCACCACCAACCAGACCGGCACCAACAACGGCTTCTACTACTCGTTCTGGACCGACGGCGGCGGCGCGGTCTCGATGACGCTCAACTCCGGCGGCAACTACAGCACTTCGTGGACGAACTGCGGCAACTTCGTCGCGGGCAAGGGCTGGAGCACCGGCGGGCGCA
Organism: Streptomyces sp. WELS2; assembly: GCF_013870595.1. Taxonomy (GTDB): domain Bacteria; phylum Actinomycetota; class Actinomycetes; order Streptomycetales; family Streptomycetaceae; genus Streptomyces. The sequence goes on from NZ_JACBWZ010000686.1 coordinate 715, forward strand.
GGACGGTGAGCTACTCGGGCAGCTTCAGCCCGTCCGGCAACGGCTACCTGTCCCTGTACGGATGGACGTCGAACCCGCTGGTGGAGTACTACATCGTCGACAACTGGGGCAACTACCGGCCCACCGGCACGTACAAGGGCACGGTCACCAGCGACGGCGGCACGTACGACATCTACCAGACGACGCGGTACAACGCCCCCTCCGTGGAAGGCACCAAGACCTTCAACCAGTACTGGAGCGTCCGGCAGTCCAAGCGGACCGGCGGCACCATCACCACCGGCAACCACTTCGACGCCTGGTCCCGCGTCGGCATGCCCCTCGGCAGCTTCAAGTACTACATGATCCTCGCCACCGAGGGCTACCAGAGCAGCGGTTACTCCAACCTCACGGTGAGCGGCTGAGCGAACCCGGGCTGCCCGGCCGGCCCTCTCCGCCCTCCGCTCATCCCCGCCCGCGGTCCCGCACGACCCGAGGAGGACCCACTCGCATGCGCGCCGCTCCCCGCTCCCTGCTGACCACACTGGCCGTCGCCGTGACGGCCGTGGCCGGCACCGTCACCGCCGCCGTCCAGGCCACTCCGGCGCAGGCCGCCGCCTGCAACGGCTACGTCGGACTCACCTTCGACGACGGCCCGTCCAACGACCACACCCCGGCCCTGCTCAACGCGCTCAGGCAGAACGGCCTGCGCGCCACGATGTTCAACGAGGGCCAGTTCGCCGCCGCCTACCCGGCCCAGGTCCGGGCCGAGGTGAGCGCCGGCATGTGGGTCGGCAACCACAGCTACACCCACCCCCACCTGACCCAGCTCGGCCAGGCCCAGATCGACTCCGAGATCTCCCGCACCCAGCAGGCGATCGCGGCGGCCGGCGGCGGCACACCGCAGCTGTTCCGCCCGCCGTACGGGGAGACCAACTCCACCGTCCAGGCGGTGGAGGCCAAGTACGGCCTGCGGCAGATCATCTGGGACGTCGACTCGCAGGACTGGAACGGCGCGAGCACCGACGCGATCGTGCAGGCCGTGTCGCGGCTGGGCAACGGCCAGATCATCCTGATGCACGAGTGGCCGGCCAACACCCTCGCCGCCATCCCGCGTATCGCCCAGACCCTGGCGGCCAAGGGCCTGTGCGCCGGCCGCATCTCCCCCCAGACGGGCCGCGCCGTGGCCCCCTGACCGGAAAGGACCCCCGTCCCCGACGACCGAGAACACCTCAGGGGTGGCCCCGGATCCCTCCGGGGCCACCCCGCGTCGCACAGCGGCCGGCCCCGGTCCCCGGCCCGTTGGCCGGGGCGCCCGCCCGTGGCCCCGCCGGATTCAGTCCACCAGGCCGAGGCGGGCCGCGGTCACTCCCGCCTCGAAGCGGCTGGAGGTGCCGAGTTTCACCATGATCCGGTGCATCAGGCGGCGCAGGGTGCGGTCGGAGCAGTCCAGCCGGCGGGCGATGGTGTCGTCCTTGGCGCCGGTGGCCAGCAGCGTCAGCACCTCGCGTTCCAGCACGGACAGCCGGGGCCCCGGGCGATCCGGCCCGGCGGGCCGTTCGGTGTGCGGCCGGGCCAGGTCCCAGGCGTGGAGGAAGACCCGGGCGAAGCACTGCGCGACGGGCCCGCTGTGCAGGATGACGTCGCCGCCCTCGCCCCGCGGGCCGGCCCCCACCCCGATCACGACGACCGCGCGGTCCATGATGTTCATGTGCAGCGGCACCGTCGCCGCGACCCGCACCTCGACCCCGGCGTCGGCCAGCGCGGCCAGATAGCGGGCCGGCGCGGGCGAGCGCAGCGCCTGCTGCGAGGTGAGCACCCGCATGCGGATGCCGTCGGCCGCCATCTCCAGGTCCCGCGCGAGGCTGGCGTCCAGGACCCGGGCCCCGGGGAAGGTGTTGCGCATCGCCAGGAACTCCTCCCGGCTCAGCGCGTCCAGTTCCTCCAGCCGCCGCCGGGTGCGCTCGCGGTCGGTGAAGAACTCCGTCTCCACGGTCTCCCGGGCGCCGGGCCGCGGGACCGTCAGCAGCGACAGCACGTCGTCCAGGGCCCGGGCGTCCCGGGCGAGTCCGTCGGCCGTCTCCCGCAGACGGCGCCGGTGCTCGGAGACGACGTGCCGCAGGGCGCGCTCCGGGGTGCTGAGCCGCTCCCCGCCCGGGTCCAGGAGCCGCCGCTCCGCCAGCCACCGGGTCACTTCGGCGGGCAGTCCGCGCAGTTCCTCCCGCTCGGTGGCATACCGCGCGTCCGACGTCCCGATCCGCTCCCTCATGGCCAGATAGGCCTCCTTCGCCTCGGAGTCCGTCGGCTGCCGACCCCGCGAAGGGTTCTCCCGCGCACGCATGCGCGCACGATACGGGCGGCTCGCACCGGAGGCCAGAGCCGTCGGCCGGCCCCGGACGCGGGGCGGCCGATCCGGCCGGGAGCGGACGCGCCGGTTTCGGCCAGGGGCGGGAGGTGGGGCGGGGCGGTTAACCTCGTGGCCGCCCGCCCGGTTCCCCGGGCCCCGGCGCGCCCGTACGGCACCGCGCCGGCGTCCGCCGGGAGGACGGGCGGGAGCCACTGATCCGGCCGGTCCCGCCCGCCCGTGCTTGCCGAGGGCTTGGCATGCGCATGCTCTTCAGGGTGTCGTGGTGCGGCTCACCCGAGTCCGCCGCACACCCGGCGTTTCCTCCACCCCACAAGGAGACATGGTGCTACGACCACGAAGACTGAC
>NZ_JACBWZ010000687.1 GCF_013870595.1 Streptomyces sp. WELS2
GGCTTCCTCGCCGACGCCCGGGTACGGGTGAAGGGGTACGCCGACGACCGTACGGCGGCGGCCGTGTGGGAGGCGTAACCCCGGCCCCTGTGGATTGATGGGAACGGCAGGGCCGTATTCCGGGAGCGAAGGGGCAGAAGCGAGCCATGGGCAAACAGAACGTCGCCGAGCAGTTCGTCGACATCCTCGTCCGCGCGGGCGTGCGCCGCCTCTACGGTGTCGTCGGCGACAGCCTCAACCCGGTCGTGGACGCCGTCCGCCGCAACGCCGCCATCGACTGGATCCACGTGCGCCACGAGGAGACCGCCGCCTTCGCCGCCGGCGCCGAGGCTCAGATCACCGGCAAGCTCGCCGCCTGCGCCGGCTCCTGCGGCCCCGGCAACCTGCACCTGATCAACGGCCTGTACGACGCCCACCGCTCGATGGCCCCCGTGCTCGCGCTCGCCTCCCACATCCCCTCCAGCGAGATCGGCCTCGGCTACTTCCAGGAGACCCACCCGGACCGGCTGTTCCAGGAGTGCAGCCACTACAGCGAGCTGATCTCCAGCCCGAAGCAGATGCCCCGGCTGCTGCAGACCGCCATCCAGCACGCGGTCGGACAGCAGGGCGTGAGCGTGGTGTCGCTGCCCGGCGACATCGCCGCCGAGCCCGCCCCGGAGAAGGCGGCGCAGAGCGCGCTGGTCACCTCCCGGCCCACCGTGCGGCCCGGGGACGCCGAGATCGACCGGCTGGCGGAGATGATCGACGCGGCCGGCAAGGTCACCCTGTTCTGCGGCAGCGGCACGGCCGGCGCGCACGCCGAGGTGATGGAGTTCGCCGGCAGGATCAAGTCACCGGTGGGCCACGCGCTCAGGGGGAAGGAGTACATCCAGTACGACAATCCCTTCGATGTCGGGATGAGCGGGCTGCTCGGCTACGGCGCCGCCTACGAGGCCACCCACGAGTGCGACCTGCTGATCCTGCTCGGCACGGACTTCCCTTACAACGCCTTCCTGCCCGACGACGTGCGCATCGCCCAGGTCGACGTGCGGCCCGAGGTGCTCGGCCGTCGCTCCCGGCTCGACCTCGCCGTCTGGGGCGACGTACGGGAGACGCTGCGGTGCCTGATCCCGCGGGTGAAGGAGAAGACGGACCGGCGCTTCCTCGACCGGATGCTGAAGAAGCACGCCGACGCGCTGGAGGGCGTGGTCAAGGCCTACACCCGCAAGGTCGACAAGCACACCCCGATCCACCCGGAGTACGTGGCCGCCGTACTGGACGAAGTCGCCGACGACGACGCGGTGTTCACGGTTGACACGGGGATGTGCAACGTCTGGGCCGCCCGCTACATCACGCCCAACGGCCGCCGCCGGATCATCGGTTCGTTTTCGCACGGGTCCATGGCGAACGCGCTGCCGATGGCGATCGGCGCCCAGTTCACCGACCGGCGCCGGCAGGTGGTGGCGATGTCCGGGGACGGCGGCTTCTCCATGCTGATGGGCGACTTCCTCACGCTCGTGCAGTACGGCCTGCCGGTGAAGGTGGTGCTGTTCAACAACTCCTCGCTCGGCATGGTCGAGTTGGAGATGCTGGTCGCGGGCCTGCCCTCGTACGGCACCGCCAACACCAACCCGGACTTCGCCGCCGTGGCCCGGGCCTGCGGCGCCCACGGTGTGCGGGTGGAGAAGCCCAAGCAGCTCGCCGGGGCGCTCAAGGAGGCCTTCAGGCACAAGGGACCGGCCCTGGTGGACATCGTCACCGACCCCAACGCCCTGTCCATCCCCCCGAAGATCAGCGCCGAGATGGTCACCGGGTTCGCGCTGTCCGCCTCCAAGATCGTGCTGGACGGCGGGGTCGGCCGGATGCTCCAGATGGCCCGCTCCAACCTGCGGAACGTGCCACGCCCGTAAGCGCCCTCACGGGGGAGCGCATTTCGGCCAGTTTCACGGCGTGTGACGGCGTACCGACCACGGGTGCCGGACGGGCCCCGGCCACCGTACCGGGGCCTCGGTGGTGTCCTGCGGCGTTCGTGGCGCCCGGTGCGTGGCGGCGGAGCGGTGCCCCGGGCGGCCGGGGCGCTGTGCGGATATGGCCGAACCGCCGGTCATCGGGCATACGTCAGGACTGCCCCGGTGCCCGCTGGGCAAGCATCCCCCGTGAACGTGTTCGACCAGGAGGGGCAGGGACCGGCGGCGTGCGGGCGGGGGTCATGAACAGGCAGGCACGAGGGGGCGGTCCGATGACCGTCGAGGCCTACTCGGCGACAGCGGGGGACCAGACGGACACCATCACCGACGACGCGCGACGGCTTCGGCGCAGGCTGGGCCGGGCGGACCTCAGAGCGGTGCCGGAGGCCCGCCGGGCGCTGCGCGAACTGCTGCGGCACTGGGGCAAACCGGGCCGCTCGGAGATAGCCGAACTGCTCACCAGTGAACTCGTCACCAACGCGATCGTCCACACCGACCACGACGCGGTCCTGACGGCGGTGCTGGAACCGGGCGGACTGCGCGTGGAGGTACGGGACTTCGTGGCCCGCAGACCCGAGCGGCACACCCCGGACACGGACGACGACACCCACGGCCGGGGCCTGGTGCTGGTCGAGTCCCTTGCCGACGCCTGGGGCGTACGGCCGCACGGGGTCGGCAAGTCGGTCTGGTTCGAACTGGGCACCGAGGCGGCGTGAGCCGGTGACGCGGGCGGGCGGGACCGGAACGGTCTCCCTCCGGCCCCGTAGGGCAGGGCGGTCGGGGGCACGCCCCGGGCCCGAAGGGCTGAGCAGACGGGGTCTCACCGCGGCGCCGTAGGAACAGGGGCGGCGGGGGCACATCCCGGCTCCCGTGGGCGGGCGCGCTCACACGCCCAGCCCCGGAGGGCAGCGCCGACAGGGTCACGCCCCGGCCCCCGTCGGACAGGGCCGGTGTGGTCACGCCCCGGCCCCGGTGGGCAGGGCCGGTGTGGTCACGTGCCGGCTCCGGCGGGTGGGGCCGGTGTGGTCGCACCCCAGCCCTGTCGGGGGGTAGCCCTGGCCCCGTCGGGCAGGGCCGTGCGGTCGTGTCCCGTTCCCTGTCGCCGGGGTCGGCGTCGTCTCACCCCGGCCCCGCTACCGACAGAGTGTCAGCCGAGTTGCTTTTCCAGGTCCTTGAGCTTGCGCTCCAGGGAGTCCAGGCGCGGCAGGGCCATGGTGTCGTCCTCGGCCGTCAGGTCGACGGTCAGCGGTTCAGTGGTGCCGCGGACCGGCTGGAGAGAGGGGCGGGTGCGTACGGGCAGCGGCTCCGGGGTGGATATGGCGGGCTCCGCGGTCGCCGCCGGGGCGGACCCCCGCTCCACCGGCTGCACCTCGACCTGCCGGCGGCGATGTGGCGCAGCTTGATGTTGGTGTGCTGGGAGACCTCCTTGAGG
>NZ_JACBWZ010000688.1 GCF_013870595.1 Streptomyces sp. WELS2
TCCCTCATGGGTCCGACGGCACGGCGGATGCCGGCCGGGACCGCCGGACAGGCGAAGTGCCGACGTGGCAGCAGGACGTTCCGCGCCGGTGACACGGAAAGCGGAGCGGGGGCGGTGCGATCGTGCGCGTGCGGAGGGGACCGCGCGCGTGCGGGCGTACGGGGCGGCCGGATCCCATCTGTGGGAGCGCTCCCATGATGAGAGGGGTGTGACGCCGTGTCAACGCCTGTGCCAGAGGGAGGACCGGGGGCCCGCAGTGCGCGGCCCCCGGTACGCACCCGCCTGCCCCGGTCAGGGCAGGCGGGTGGCCGGAATCCGGTCGGCTCAGTTGGAGTACGGCCGGCCGTCCCGGATCCAGGTCACCACCACGAGAGCCGCGGTGATGTACATCAGGACGCTGAAGGTGGTGACGGATTCGACGTACTGTTCGTAGCCCTGCGCGCGCAGTCGAAGCGCGAGCGAGCCGAGGGCGGTGCCGAGCGCCGCGGTTGCGACGGACATGGCGACGAACGGGCCCTTCGTCATGGGTACTTCCTCCAAGCCACGAGACTGCTGACCAAGATCGAGACTACCGCCCGACGCAAAGCCCGTTGACCCCACGGGAGTTGATGTCCGCCACGGTCCGCCCACGAGCCCGTTAGGGTGGCTCCGTGACCGACGGGACCATGGACGGACCGAGCCGCTTCCGAGCCGAGGCGGCATCCCGGGGACTGCCGTCGGAAGAGGTGGAGGAATGGATACGTACCGCCCTGCCGGCGGTGTACATGGCCGAGGGCGGTGACGGTCCCCTCGTGGCCCGGGCCGGCGGCGACCCCCTGCTGCCGCACGGTGCGCCGAAGCCGTCCGATCCCTTCGTGGCCTCGGTCGACCTCGCGGCCCTCCCGCCCGGCGCCACCGGCCTGCCCCTCCCCGCCGACGGCCACCTGCTCTTCTTCGCCGGCACCGAGGTGCAGGGCATCGGGGGACAGGTGCCCGACGCGGTGATGTACGTCCCCGCCGGGACCCCGTCGACCCCGACCCCCCTCGAACACGCCTGGCGCAAGCCGTACCAACCGCGTGAACTCCGCACGGTATGGCACCAGTCGAGCGTTCCGATGCCGGAGAGCTTCGCCCTCGGCAGATGGGGCGACCTCGCCGACGACGAGCAGTTCGAACTCGCCGACGAACTCGACGACGCCTGGTCTCACGTGGGCGGTTACCGCCCTCCCTGGGCCTTGCAGATCGGCGGCCATCCGGTCTCGCCCCAGAACGACCCGATCCACTACGCCCGTGATCCCGGCGAGGCCGGCCCCTCCGGGCGAGGCGGCTCGGCCGAGGAGGAGGGCGCCGGCGACTGGGTCCTGCTGGCCACCTGGAAGTACGGCGACGACGTCACGGAACTGGACTCGGGCGTGGCCCACTGGGTGATCCGGCGCCGGGACCTGGCGGACCGGCGCTTCGACCGGGTCCACCGCTACATCGAAATGGGCTGACGGCGCGGGGCGAGGACGACCGGCCCCCGAGGGGCCCTCAGCCGTCCTCGCGACGACCGGCCCCCGAGGGGCCCTCAGCCGTCCTCGCCGCCTCGACCGGCCGCGCCGGCCGGGTCGGTGCCGTCGTCGGTGCCCTCGGCGGGGCGGCCCGCCTGCCCGCCACGGGTGCCGAACGCCCCCGCTCTCCTGCGACACCCGGCCACCTCGCCCGCGTCAGCACTGTGGCCGTGAACCGCCGCGGCCCTCCCCCGCCACCGTCCGTGACCCGGTGCGGCCGGCTCAGCGGAGCAGCAGGTCGCGGATCGCCCCCGCGATCTCGTCGGGCGCCTCCTCGGCCATGAAGTGCCCCGCCCTGGTCAGCCGGTGGTCCAGGTCGGGCGCCCACGCGCGCCAGAGCGCGGCGGCGTCGTAGCCCAGTTGCGCGCCCCAGTCCTGCTGGACGACCGTCACGGGCATGGCCAGCTGCGAACCGGCGTCCCGGTCCGCCTGGTCGTGCGCGACGTCGATGCCCGCCGACGCCCGGTAGTCCGCGACGATCGACGGCACGGCCGCGGCGCTCGCCCGCAGGTACTCGGCCCGGACCGGTTCCGGCAGGGCGGCCGGGTCGGCGGCCCAGGCGTCGAGGAAGGAGCCGAAGTAGGCGTCCGCGCTGTTGGCGATCATCGTCTCCGGCAGTCCGGGCGGCTGCGCCATGAGGAACAGGTGGTAGCCGACCGCCGCCCGGACACCGCGCAGCACGTCCCACATGTCCAGCGTCGGCACGACGTCGAGGATGCCCAGGTGCGTGAGGGTCTCGGGATGGTCCAGCCCCGCCCGGAAGGCGACCAGGGCACCCCGGTCGTGGCCGGCCAGGGCGAAGCGCTCGTGGCCGAGCGCCGCGGCCAGGGCCACGACATCGGCGGCCATCGCGCGCTTGGAGTACACCTCGGGGCCGGTGGCCGCGGGCTTGTCACTGGCACCGTAGCCGCGCAGGTCGGGACAGATCACCGTGTGCTCGTCGGCGAGCCGCTCGGCGACGTGCCGCCACATCAGGTGGGTCTGCGGAAAGCCGTGCAGCAGCACGACCGGGCTGCCGCTGCCGCCGACGGCGGCGGCCAGCTCCACTCCGTCCGTGCCGGGCAGGCGGACGTGGTCGAAACCGGGAATGACGAGCGTCATGAAAGGCCCTTTTCTGAGGTCGGAGGGACTGACCGGGCCAGCGTGGGCGAGGCCGATCAGCAGCCGATCAGTACGCTTCGACACCCCGCGCCCGCGGCACGGAAGATGGAGGACATGCGAATCGACGTGCTCGGTGCCGTGCGGGCCCTCCGCGCTGACGGCACCCCGGTTGACCTGGGCGGACCGCGCCATCGCGAGGTACTCGCCCGGCTCGTCGCCGCCGGGGGACGGATGGTCGCCACCGACACCCTCGTGGCCGACCTGTGGGCCGAGCCGCCGGCGCGCGCCGTGGGTGCGCTGCGTACGTTCGTCGCCGCGCTGCGCCGCGCCGTCGAACCCGACCGGCCGCCCCGCACTCCGCCGCGCGTACTCGTCACGGAAGGCCCCGGCTACGCGCTGCGCCTGCCGCGCGCCCAGGTGGACGCCCACCGGTTCGAGGACGCCCTGGCCCGGGCCCGGCGGACCCCCGATGCGCTCACCGACCTCGACGCGGCCCTCGCGGACTGGCGCGGCCCGGCCTACGCCGACGTGACCGGCTCCGCGTGGGCCGAGCGCGAGCGGGCCCGGCTGGAGGAGCTGCGGCTGGAGGGGCTGGAACTGCGCGCCCGCCTCCTCCTCGACTCCGGTTCGGGAGCCGAGCTCGTCGCCGAACTGGGCGCACACGTCACCGAACACCCCTGGCGCGAACCGGCCTGGGGGCTGCTGGCCCGGGCGCCCTCCCTGAATGTCACCGCCCGGACCAGC
>NZ_JACBWZ010000689.1 GCF_013870595.1 Streptomyces sp. WELS2
ATGGCCATCATCCGCACCCTGCTGCGGCACGCGGCGGAGACGCTCTTTCGATCCAGGCGCCGCCGGGCTCGGCGCTGCACCTGCTGCCGCTGTACGTGCGGGTGGAGCGTTACCGCCGGGACAGCGGGCAGGACGCGGCGCTGGACCTGCACTGGGTGGCGGAGGAGGCGGTCCGGGAGGCGCGGCGGGCGCTGGAGTGGTGGTTCGACCGGACGCGGCCCGAGGAGCGCGCGCTGCCGGACCTCAACCACCTGGCCCACGCGCTGTGGGGTTCCCTCCGGTTCCGGGACGCGGCGCGGGTGTTCGAGGCGATCGGCCCCTACTTCACACCGCCGCCCTGGATGTACCGCACCCGGGACCGGGACCGGGCGGTGGAGGTCTTCACCCAGGCCCGGGACCGCTGCCGGGCCGCCGCGGAGGGCTCCGGCTCCTGAACACCTCGTAGCAGCACGTCAGTTCGACACCGTACGGCAACCACGATCCGGAGGTCCCCCGCGTGTCCCCCACCCCCGAGCCCTCGCCCGTGCCCTCTCCCGGGCTGCCGCAGCAGGACGAGGAGCAGCGCCTGCGCGAACTCGGCTACCGGCCGGTGCTGGCCCGCCGGATGGGCGGCTTCGGCAACTTCGCGATCAGCTTCTCGGTGATCTCGATCCTGTCCGGCTGCATGACCCTGTACGGCTTCGGCCTGAACACCGGCGGCCCGGCCGTGATGCTGTGGGGCTGGGCGGGCGTGGGCCTGTTCGTGCTGTGCGTCGGCCTCGCGCTCGCCGAGGTGACCAGCGCCTATCCGACCTCCGGCGCCCTGTACTACATGGCCGACCGGCTCGGCGGCCGGCGCTGGGGCTGGTACACCGGCTGGCTGAACCTGCTGGGCCTGCTCGGCGCGATCGCCGGCATCGACTACGGCGCCGCCCTGTTCACCGGGGCGTTCGCCAGCCTCCAGTGGGGCTTCACCCCGACGCCCGGCACGACCATGCTGATCTTCTGCGTCATCCTGCTGCTGCACGCGGTGCTGAACCTGTTCGGCGTACGCCTGGTCAGCCTGCTGAACTCGGTCAGCGTGTGGTGGCACCTGGCGGGCGTGGCGCTGATCGTGGGCGCGCTGGTGATCGTCCCGGACCGGCACCGCTCGGCGTCCTTCGTGTTCACCGAGTTCGTCAACGAGACCGGCTGGGACAACCGGGTGTACGTGGCGGCGATCGGCCTGCTGCTCGCGCAGTACACCTTCTCCGGGTACGACGCCTCCGCCCATCTGTCGGAGGAGACCTCGCACGCCTCGGTGGCCGCCTCCCGGGGCATCGTCCGCGCCATCTGGGTGTCCTGGCTCGCGGGCTTCGTGCTGCTGGCCGGACTGACCTTCGCCATCCAGGACTACGACGCCACGCGCACCACGGACACCGGTGTGCCGCCCGCGCAGATCATGCTGGACGGCCTCGGCACCGACGGCGCGAGCGCCCTGCTGCTGGTCGTGATCGTCGCCCAGTTGTTCTGCGGGAACGCCGAGGTCGCCGCGGCCAGCCGGATGGTGTTCGCGTTCAGCCGGGACGGGGCGCTGCCCGGCTCGCACCTGTGGCGCAAGGTGAGCGGACGCACCCAGACCCCGGTCGCCGCCGTGTGGCTGTCGGTGACCGTGGCCTGTGTGCTCGCGCTGCCGTCGCTGTACTCGGCGACGGCGTACAACGCGGTGACCGCCATCAACGTCATCGGCATCACGCCCGCCTACGCCATCCCCGTCCTGCTGCGGCTGCGGGCGGGCGACCGCTTCCGGCCGGGTCCGTGGCACCTGGGCCGCTGGAGCAAGCCGGTGGGGTGGATCGCGGTCGGCTGGGTGGCGTGCGTGACCGTCCTGTTCTGCCTGCCGCAGGCGTCACCGGTCACGGTGGGCACGATGAACTACGCCTCCGTCGCCCTCGCCGTGGTGCTGGTCCTCGCCACCGTCTGGTGGTTCGTCGCCCGTCGGTCGTACGGCACGCCCTCGGCCGCCTACGGCAGCGGCCGGGACCAGGCGGACTTCGCGGAGGGCATCGTCTGAGCGGCGGTGCGGCGGGCACCGCTCCCGGTACGAACTCACGGGCGGGATGCGGCAGGATGAACGGACGCGCCGGTTCCCGGAGTTCCTCCGGCCGGCGCGGTCGCACATCCCGGACATCGAGCAGGTGACAACGTGACGAGACTTCACAACCGGCCTCCCGCAGCCGCCGAGCGCCCCGGGGGTGAGCGGTGAACCGCGCGCTGACCCTGGACGACCTCGTCCTCGCCGGAATCGCCCTGGCGGCGGGCCTGACGCTCGCCTTCATGTCGCGAACCCTGCTGCGCTGGCTGGCCAAGCACGCCAAGCGGACCCGCTGGAGCGGGGACGACGTCATCGTGGACGCGCTGCGCTCGGTCGTGCCCTGGGCGGCCATCGCGGGCGGCGCGGCGGCGGCGACGGCCGTGCTGCCGCTGACCCGGACCGTCCAGCACCACATCGACGAGGTGCTCCAGGTCTGGGTGATCGCCGTGGTGACCTTCTCCGCGGCCCGGGTCATCGCCGGCCTGGTGCGCTCGGTCACCCAGTCCCGCTCGGGGGTGGCGGGCTCGGCGACCATCTTCGTCAACATCACCCGGGTGCTGGTGCTGGCCATCGGCTTCCTGGTCGTCCTGCAGACACTGGGCATCTCCATAGCGCCGCTGCTCACCGCCCTGGGCGTGGGCGGTCTGGCCGTCGCGCTCGCCCTTCAGGACACGCTCGCCAACCTCTTCGCGGGCATCCACATCCTCGCCTCCAAGACCGTGCAGCCGGGTGACTACATCCGGCTGAGCAGCGGCGAGGAGGGCTATGTCGTCGACATCAACTGGCGCCAGACGACGGTCCGCCAGCTCTCCAACAACCTGGTGGTCATCCCCAACGGCCAGCTCGCCAAGGCCAACATGACCAACTACACGCGGCCCGAGCAGGAGCTGACCGTGCTGGTGCAGGTGGGGGTCGGCTACGACTCCGACCTCGAGCACGTGGAGCGGGTGACGGCCGAGGTGGTCACGGAGGTGATGAGGGACGTCGCGGGCGCCGTCCCCGACCACGAGCCCGCGATCCGCTTCCACACCTTCGGCGACTCGCGGATCGGTTTCACGGTGATCCTGGGCGTGGGCGAGTTCAGCGACCAGTACCGGATCAAGCACGAGTTCATCAAGCGGCTCCACCGCCGCTACCGCGCCGAGGGCATCCGCATCCCGGCCCCCACCCGCACGGTCGCCCTCCAGCAGGGCTCCCTGCCGATCCCGCAGCAGCGCAGCGGCGAGGAGGCGGTGTCGGGCGCGGAGTAGGGCGATGGCCGGGGCCGTCACGGACGCCCCTGACGGCCGTCCCCGCCGCCCCTTCCGACTCCCGCGTG
>NZ_JACBWZ010000069.1 GCF_013870595.1 Streptomyces sp. WELS2
ACCTGGCCGGTGCCATGGCCGTCGGCATCGCGTCCGTCGATCTCGTCCGCGCCCTGTCCCGCGCCGGCTACCTCGCCTCCTTCGGCGCAGCGGGCCTGACGCCCGGCCGGCTCGACGACGCCTTGGCCGAGCTGCGACGGCGCCTCGGTGACGGGCCATACGCCTGCAACCTCATCCACAGTCCCACCGCGCCCCAGATGGAGCGGCACTGTGTCGACCTCTGCCTGCGCCACGGTGTGCGCTGCGTGGAGGCCTCCGCCTTCGTACAGCTCACACCGGACCTCCTGCGCTACCGGCTCAGCGGCCTGCGTCAGGATCCGGACGGGACGGTGGTCGCCGCGCACCGCCTGATCGCCAAGGTGTCCCGCCCCGAGGTCGCCCGGCTCTTCCTGCGCGCCGCGCCTGCGGCGATGGTGGCCGAGCTGGCCCGAGCCGGGCACATCGACGCGGAACAGGCCGCTCTGGCACACCGGGTACCGGTCGCCGACGACATCACCGTGGAAGCGGACTCCGGTGGTCACACCGACCGCAGACCGCTGATGGTGATCCTGCCGCTGGTCGCGGCGTTGCGGGACGACCTCACGATGCCGGGCCGCCCGCCGGTGCGGATCGGAGCCGCCGGTGGCCTCGGCACCCCGTTCGCCATCGCCGCGGCCTTCGCGGCGGGCGCGGACTACGTGGTGACCGGCTCGGTCAACCAGGCCTGCGTGGAGGCGGGAACCTCCACCGAGGTCAAACTGCTGCTGGCCGAGGCCGGACCCACCGACGTGGCCATGGCCCCGGCCGCTGACCTGTTCGAGCAAGGCGGAGCGGTCCAGGTCCTCACCCGAGGCACCCGATTCGCCCAGCACGCCGGGTACCTGTACCGCCTCTACCGCGACCACGACGGCCTCGACGCGCTGCCCGCCCACCACGTGCACCGCCTGGAAGCGACCGTCCTGGGCCAGCCGATCACCGAGGTGTGGAAGGAGACCGCCGCGTATCTGCGCGCCCGGGCCCCGCAGGAACTCAGCCGCGCGGACGGCGACCCCAAACACCGGATGGCGCTGCTGTTCCGCTGGTACCTGGCCACGACCTCGCGCCGCGCCGTCCGGGGTGAGACGCAACACGCCGCACACTGGCAGATCTGGTGCGGCCCCGCCATGGGTGCCTTCAACGCCTGGACCGCCGGCACGGCGCTGAGCCGCCCGGAACACCGCCACGCGGCCACGGTCGCCACCAGCCTGCTGCACGGCGCTGCCTTCCTCACCCGGATCCACACCCTGCGCGCGAACGGCGTCACCCTGCCCGCCGAGGCCACCCGCTGCCGCCCCCAACCAGCACCGCCCGCAGCCGCCCGGATCCCGACACCGGTCGTACGCTCCACCCCACGACTCTCCCGGCACGGGCCGGACCGGACCACGTAGTCCGTGTCTACGGGACTACCTTCTTCAGCCGGGGCACCCGGGTGAGACGGCGGGTGTGGTAGGCGGAGGCGACCGCGCCGCCGCGCGAGCGGCAGGGCGAGCCGGGCTGGGCGTCACACTTCGGACCAAGCTCTGCGAGCCGGTACTGAGGTCCGGAGCTGGTACGGAGGTTTTCAGGATCACTCGGGCAGGGGTATATCGCTGCGCGGCATCGGCTCATGGCAGGGACACTCGGGGTGACAGCGCATCACTTAGGCCCTTTCTTCGAATCGCTGAAGCGGTAAGTTCCGCTCTATGACCCCGAAAGGCAGGAAACCGATGGGTAGGCTCCGTAAGCACCTAGCTGCTGCCCTGGTTCTGACAGTGTCTCTCTCTTCGGCTGTCACTGCCGAGGCTGCTACGTCCGGCGAGATCAAATCAGTCGGTGACTGGTGTCTCGCCAACGAGCTGGGCACCAGCAAGATCGTCAGCAAGAAGTGCGACTCTGCTGACAAGGGGCAGCACTGGGAGCATGTCGACTACGACACGTACCGGAAAACAGGAATGTGGCGCTTGGTGGCGGCACCGGAGTGGTGTCTTGCGAACGTGCTGGGCACCGAAAAGATCGAGACCAAGAGGTGCAGCCAAGGCGACCGTGGACAGCAGTGGTACGGCCTCTCGGAGCGCACCTGGAGCCTCCTGTATCTGCTCCATGCCGATGAGTGGTGTCTCGCCAACAATTTGGGTACCACTAAGATCCTGAATAAGAGGTGTAACTACATCGATAGTTCACAGCACTGGCAAAAGTACAACGGTGACATGATTAGCCTCGCCGTTTGACCGTGGCTGCCTTGCGGCTCCCCGCCGGATTCGGTCACGTCAGGCAGCCTTGAAGTGCCGAACGGGGACTCAGGGCGGCGCCGCTGCCTCCGGAGTCGACCGCCATGCTGTCCTCCGTGGCGGTCAGGTTGTCCACCAGGGCCGTCGCGCCCTGAGCCGCACGGACGCGGCCGGACCGCGCGGGGGCGTGGCGGTGGGGCGTGACGGCACCGCGGGATGCGGGCGTGTTCTATGGGCGTCATTGCAGTCTGGCGCAGGCTGACGACATGCTCGCCCGGGCTGTGACCCGGGCGAGCCGGACCGCCCGGAACCGGCCTGGCCTGTAGTCCGGCAGGGCTGCGGCCACCGTTGCCCTGGAGGAAGGAGCGGACTGGCCACCCCGCGCGTGGTGGGCCGCGTTCAGGAAGCGCTGGTGGCGGATGCAGGGGGTGGGTGAGGGCAGGGGGTCCGTGGCGGTGTCTGGAGCACCGGATGGTGTGCGAGCTTCAGTTCTGCGCGGTGAGGCATGCCTCTAGCGCGACGGGAGCGTCCACCTGCTGGTCCAGGAGTTCCTGGACGCACTCGTCTGTGTCGAGGCTGTCGTCAGCGGTCGCCCGACAGATGTCGGCAAGGTCGGGGTTGGTGTATCCGTTGCGGGTGAGGACCCCGGTGCAGCCGTCGGCATCGGCGTGGGCCGCGGGAGCCACGAAGAGCACTCCCGCGAGGGTGAGAGCGACCGTGCAGGCTGCGGTGGCCGTCTTCTTGATCACAGTCATGCGCTGCCTCCTTGTACAGACCCCTGCCGTGTTCGTGGCCGGGGTGGCAGGAAGGTGATGCCGCAAGCGACGGGTGGTCATGCGGGAGTTCACCTGGTCGTGTCAGCGCACCCCGGCGCACACGGCCCGACGGGCGTGCCCGGATTTTCCCCGCCTTCCGCGGATGACGGCGCAGCTGTCGCCGACATGCAGAGCACGGCCCCAGACGAGCTCGGCCCCGTCACCGCTGTCATCCGCTCGACCGGTGTCCGTCACGACGGCGCTCACCATCTCGTCACCCGCGGGCTGACCCGCGACCTGCGGCCGGCGCTGCGCAACCCTGCCCATGACCCAGCCATGCGTCGTCCCCACGCCCGCCGCGGGCGTGCGCGATCGCGCACCGCAGGTGCAGCGCTCCGCGCAGCGACACCGTCTCCTGCCGGGCGCGCCGGCCGACGGTGTCCCGCCAGGCGGCATCGGCGACCGCGACGACCTCCCGCAAGGACGCCTGTGCAGCAGCGCGCCGCACCGGTCGCAGGCCACGGACGGCATGACCACGGGATCCTCAAGCTGGGTAGCCGCGCCGGCCGCCACCCACGCCGGATCGGGGTAGCCCAACTGGTTCAGGCACATCCGGGCCGTGCGGGCGGCGTTCGCCATCAGCCGTAGCGCTTCCTCGCGGCCCTCCCCGTCCACCAGGAGCGCGGTGTTCAGGTCCTCGATCAGCGGCGGAGCAGCGTGACGCCCCTGGGCAGGTGCGCGGCCTGCCGTGCGGTGTTGGCCGTGGCAGAGCGCTGCCTCATCGCGGCGAGGTCGGCCGTCGGCGGGCCCTGCGGATCCATCCCCGGGTGTCCGAACAGGGTCAGACCCGCACGACGCAGCCCGGTACGCAGGGCCGGGACCTGGGCGTGCGCGAGACTCCCGCCGGCACGCTGCAACCGGTACGGCTGCCCCAGCAGCCACACCACGTGCACATCGCGCCGCTCAGCGATCGCGGTGATACAGCCGACCCTCGTCGGTGGTGCCACGCTCACAAGGGGGACTGTAGATCGTTCGGTGTAACTCCCGATCATGGAAGACGCGTCGATGGCCAGTGAGTACGTGGCCGAGCACGAGGCCGGCGAGTCGTCAGCGGCTGTGTCGGCCAAGGCCGTGGACGACCAGCTGACCGACGAGCTGGTGAGCCGGGCCCAGGCGGAGGGCTTGCGGCTGACCGGCGAGGGGGGGACTGCTGCGGCAGCTGACCAAGCGGCTCCTGGAGTCCGCTCTCGAAGGCGAGATCACCGACCACCTCGGCTATGACAAGTACGATCCGGCGGGCAAGGACGGTGGCGACTCCCGCAACGGCAAACGCTCCAGGACCGTACTGACGGAGGTCGGGCCGGTGGAGATAGCCGTGCCCTGCGGCCGGGACGGCTCCTTCGAGCCGAGGATCGTCAAGAAGCGGCAGAAGCGCCTGACCGGCGTCGACGAGATGGTGATCTCGCTGGCCGCGAAGGGCCTGACCACCGGTGAGGTCCAAGCCCACCTTGCGGAGGTCTATGGCGCCGAGGTCTCCCGGCAGACCATCTCCACCATGACCGACAAGGTCCTCGAGGGCATGGCCGAATGGCAAAGCCGCCCTCTGGACTCCGTCTATCCGGTAGTTTTCACCGACGCCATCCACGTGAAGATCCGCGACGGCGCCGTCGCCAACCGGCCCGTCTACGTGGCCCTGGCCGTCACCACCGAAGGCGGGCGCGAGATTCTGGGCCTGTGGGGCGGCGGCGGTGAAGGCGCCAAGCACTGGCTGCACATCCTCACCGAGATCAAGAACCGCGGCGTGAGCGACGTGCTCATGCTCGTCTGCGACGGCCTCACAGGCTTGCCCGAGGCAGTAGAGACGGTCTGGCCGAGGACCATCGTGCAGACCTGCGTGGTCCACCTGCCGCGGAACTCCTTCCGCTATGCCGCCCGCCAGAACTGGGTCAAGATCGCCAGGCTCCTCAAGCCCGTCTACACCGCGCCGACCGAGGAGGCCGCACTGGAGCGGTTCGCCGAGTTCACCGACGCGTGGGGCAGAACGTATCCGGCGATCGTGAAACTCCGCGAGAACGCGTGGGAGGAGTTCACGCCGTTCCTGCGGTTCGACACCGAGATCCGCCGCATCGTCCGCACCACCAACGCGATCGAGTCGGTCAACGCGCGGACCCGGCGAGCGGTCAAGGCCCGCGGACACTTCCCGAACCAGCAGGCCGCCCTGAAGTGCGTCTACATGGCCATCATGCCGCTCGATCCCACCGGCAAAGGACAGGCGCCCGCTGGACCATGCGCTGGAAGACCGCGCTGAACGCCTTCGACATCACCTTCGACAGCCGACTCTCAGCAGCCCGCCAGTAACCCAACCACCCTGCCTACACCGTTCGTTCGACAGACCCGCGAAAGGGCCCCTGCCGAAGCAGGGGCCCACAGCCGAGCTGGTGCCGCTACGCGGCCTGCGCCTTCTCGTACGCTTCCCGTTCGTGACGGCGTTCGCGGTGCGCCGGTTCGTCGACCGCGGCCTCCTGGCCGACCTGACCGCGAACCCGGACGGGACGCTGCACCACCCCGGCCAGGCCGACCAGGTCTGCCGCCGCGAGGACCTGGCGGAGCTGGTCCCCGCCGACACCCCGCTCGGGCCAGCCGGGATGTCGGTCCCCACGCGCTGGTGAAGCAGGCCGCTACGGCCTGACCCTGGCCGCTGACAGGGTGCGCGATACCGATGCGGGCGGGGTGGGGCAGCTGTCCTGGTCGATGAGGGTAATCAGATGGGCGGCGGTCTGCCGGTTGCGCCATCCCACGCGCTGGCACTGCACCCGGCCCCGACCCCTGCCCCGCCGGCATTCCCCGCCTGACGACGGCACGCGCACAGACCCCGGCCCTACGCGTAACGGCCCGAGCGCGTCCCGGCCTCCGGCCGCGGCCGCGCCGTCCATCGCGCCTCTCTCCATCCGGGGGGCTACGGGACATTGCGGCCGGCGATGTTTCCGTCCGGGTCGTCGGCCAGTGCGATCAGGACGGTGACGCGTTTGCCGACCGGTTCGCGGTGTACCTCGTAGCTCTGGCTGACGGCGAGGGTGATTTCCAGGCCGTGCCGTCCCACGCGCCGGGGGTCGGTGGCAGCGACGTCGGGCAGTGCCGGGTCACTGTCCCACACTGATATCCGTACCGCGCCGCCGGTGATCTGCAAGTCGAGGGCGACCGGACCGGGCGCGTACTTCACCGCGTTGGTGACCAGTTCGCTGACCACCAGCTGTGTCATGCCCAGCGCCCGCTCCGACACGGGCAGGCCATGGGCCGCCTGCACATCGGTGAGGAAGCGGGTGGCCAGGTGCCGGGCCTCGCCGATGCAGGAGATGTCGCCGTCGTAGGCGGCAGACACCGACAGCACCTGACTGACTTGTTCTTTTTGTCCCTCGTCCCCCGCGGCCTGTTCCATGCCCGCCCGCCCCATATGATCGTCACACGTGATTCACGCTGTGTGCGCGAAGCATCCCACAGCCGGCTGCCCATTGCCCCGCCTCCCGGGCTTCATCCCCGCCCGGGGGACGGTTGACGTCAGGCTGCACCATGCGCTTGCGTGGAGGGCAGAACCTGCCCGTCGGCGGGCTTCCATCCCAACAAGCGGGAGACGGACAGCATGAACCAGGCTCAGTTGACCGCCTCCCGGCGCACCACCGCCAACGGCGTGCACATCGTCGCCCTGGCCGGGGAGATCGACCACACCACGACCGGCATCCTGCGTCAGGCTCTCATCCCAAAAGACGGCAGGGCCCGGTGCACTGTCATCGACTTCCACAAGGTCACCTTCATGGACTCCAGTGGCATCAGTGCCCTCGTCGCCGCCAACAATGCCGCCCGGGCCCGCGGCGGGTGGCTGCGCCTGGCTCGCACCCCGAAGCCCATAACGGACCTGTTGCACATCGTCTGCCTCGATGACGTCATCCCGCTGCACCCCACCCTCGACGAAGCCCTCGAGGCGGAGCACGCCGCCTGAAGCCACGGCCTGCTAAAGCCACAACGCACCCAGCCAGGGCACCACCGGCCGGATCCGCCGGCGCAAGGACCATACCGACCGTCACCGTCGGCACCCCTCCCAGCCCTGAGCACACCCTCACCCGGCTCAGGGCGCGCAGGATCGAGTCCAACCACATGATCCAGCCCGACCGGACCCGCTCGGTGAACCGCGTCCCGCAGCCGGCGCAGGCAGGCCGGCGGGCCTCGCGCTGGACGGCTTCCCGTGCGTCTTCGGCGGCCTTCTTCGCGTCGAGCTCCTGCGCCGCGCGCCGTACCTGCGCCTGGAACTCCGCACGAGTGTGGCACAGGGCCGGCCCTGACCACCGGCCGCTGACGGCACGACCTGCCAAGGTCCCCACGCGAGGCCTGGGGGAACACCTGGTCAGTCGTCGAGCCCGCTTCAACCGACCACCGATCATGTCGCCTTCGTCCTTCTGCCAGTGCTGCGAGGTCGGCAGCCTGCCGACGGGCAACGCGCGCTGGCAGGCTGCCGAATTCCCCGATCGGACTGGACGTGCGCGGCGCGAACAATTGAGGCTTTGCGCGGTTGTGCGCCTCGCATAGCCATTTGGGCGACTTTCGCCTGACGGTGGGCGGGCACCTCCTGTTGTGGCGGAGAGACCGTTCCGGACGGTGGCGCACTACTGGACAGGCCTCTCCGTGAGTCCACCACCGACCCGCCCCGTGGGAGGCAACCATGCCCACAGCACAACCGAAATGCCCCGCGCGCTGGCGCGGAACACTCACACACGAAAGGACTGTTGGGCAGCGTCCCCTGCCACGGCGCGCCAGGCTGGCCGCGTCCGCTGCGCTCGCCGCCGTTCTGACCCTGTCCCCGGGCACCGCGCGAGCCGATGACCCCGGGTCGATCCCCGCCGACAATCCCCAGCACTTCATCAACTTCGACTTCGCCGTCCCGGGGAACTTCAGCACCTACACCTACACGGTCAAGGTCGGCACCCCCCTGACCACCGACTACATCTACTACGCGCACTACATGTACGCGAAGAAGAACGGCGAAGGCTTCTACTCGGGCATCCAGCCGCATCCCAACGGCAAGGCAGGCGTCAGATTCTCCTTCTTCGGCGCCGGCGCCACCCGGCTTCATTCCAACTGCCACGACGGCGCGGACTACGAAGACGGTGTCACCTGCGGCATCGACAATCTGAGGTACGTGAAGGGCAGGAAGTACACCATCACCGCCATCAGGACGAACACCGCCTCTGGGCCGGTCTACACCGGCACGATCAAAGATCTCGCGACGAGGAAGGTACGCACGATCGGAGCCTGGCGCCTCCCGAAGAACTTCGCCGGCTTCAAGAACTCGGCCAACGCGTTCATCGAGAAGTTCGACGGCATCCGCACCTGCGCGGACATCCCCTCGGTGACCGTCTCCTACACCGGAGTGAAAGCCGACGGACAGCCACTGAAGTTCAGGGCGTACCGGCACAAAGCCACGAAGGAGCCGGGCGAGGACATCTACACCTGCGCCAACATGCCGGACTACACGGTCACCACCCCAGCCCCCGGGAGCTACACCGTCCGCTCACACCTCGCCCGCCACTGACCTGCCGGGCAGCCGCTCCTTCCCGGCACCGGTGACCGTCGGCCTGACGAGCGGCTGCGTGTACGCCGCACAACCGACGCGGGCCGGGCGCTGTCACGGCCGGGCCGGCACGGTCCGGCCGTGACAGCGCCGGACTGCGTCATGGCCGGGTCTGGCCGGCTGCGCCGGGTCACGGGCCGGCGGCTGTGCTCTTGGTCGATGTGTCCGGCTCGTGCAGGGGAACGGCTGCCAGGCGGAGACTCACACGGGTGATCTGGGGTCCGCAGTGCGGCAGCGTCTCGGTGTCGGACTGGGAGAGGAACCGGATGACGGTGTCGTCCTCCCGGGCGGTGAACCGCCGGGACCGGGTGTGTCGCCGCAGTGGTGGAAGCGGCAGGTCACCCCGGGGCCGGGAGAGCGCGGCTCGCCGGGGCGCGGGTCGTACAGGACCCGGCCGCCGGGGCCGAACTGTCCCAGCTCGGTGGCCAGCACGATCCCGGTACCGACGTCGTCGGGCGTCCAGCCGGTGCGCCCCACCGCCTGCCACCGCTCGTCCGTGAAGCCGCCCCGCACTCGGTGCAGCGGGGACGACGGGCGTAGCTCATGAAGTGCATCCACTCTGCCCGATCGGGAAGCGGCTCCGGTCGCTCCTGCCGGACTTCGGCCTCGTGGACGGCGGCGACAGCCGCGTGCTTGCAGCCGTCGCACAGGTGCGGGTGGGAGTCCTTCGGGGCCCCCAGTCCCTTGCCTGGGCCGCCTCCCGTCCGCGGTCTGACTACGGCCGGCAGCGGACGTGCTCAAGGCGAAACGTGGTGGTGGTCGGGGCGGTAGCGGACAAGGGATCGTGGTTGGGCTCGTAGTCGGGCCGGCCCTGCTGGACAAGGGCGTCGGATTCAGCCCTTTTGGCACCGATTCTTTCCGTTTTGATCGAGAGGGAGAGTTCTCTCCCGGCGGCCGGACTCTGTCCACCGCGCCGGGCGCGCCATATGGCCGGTTCCCCTTCACCGTCCGGTGGGCCCGGTGTTCCGGGCCGGGGCCGGCGGGCGGTGAGCGCGGTTACAGGATGCCGCCGCCGCGGTGGACGACGTGGAGTTTGCCGTTGTAGGAGGCGATGGCGGGAGCCTCGACGCTGGTGGCGGTGGTGTTGAAGCCGGTGTCGGTGTGCCAGCGGTTTCCGTCGAACGTGGTCCAGTACAGCCTGGGGTCCGAGGCGGAGACGGAGGCGCGGTGCACGGAGTAGAGCCGGCCGTTGTGTACGGTCAGGGCCGGGGCGGCGGCACTGTGCTGGGTGCCCATCATGGTGCTCGCGCCGGCGGAGGGGATGGTGAACCACCGCAGCTCTTCGCCCATACCGCGGTAGACGCAGTACAGCTTGTTGTTGTAGACCGCCAGGGCCGGGCCCGCCGAGGCCCGGTGACTGCCGAGTTGGCTGTGATCACTCCAGGAGTTGCCGTCGAAGGTGCGCAGCCACAAGTGCTCGTCGTCGGCTCCGCGGTAGACGCAGTACAGTTTGTTGTTGAACGCCGCCAGCGCTGGACCGAACGCAGACCTGTACGACTGCATTCGGTTGCCACCGCTCCAGGTGGTGCCATTGAAGGTCATCTCATACAGGTGCTCGTCATCGGCTCCCCGAACGACGCAGTACAGCTTGTTGTTGAACACAGCAAGCGCCGGCTGGTAGACGCTCTTGTACGGCTGAATGCGGCTGTCTTGGCCCCACCGGGTCCCGTCGTACTCGCAGTAGTAGAGCTGATCGTTGCCGTTGCCGCCGCGGTGGACGCAGTACAGGCGGTTTTTGTAGACGGTCAGGGCGGGGCCGGCCAGGCTGTCGGCGGTGGGCAGCAGGGTGCTGGCCGTCCAGGTGCTGCCGTCGGTGGTGGTCGCGTGGCGCAGCCGCGTGCCGTTGGGCACGGATGCCTTCACATACAGGTCGAAGGTGCCTTCCTTGCTGTCGAAGCGCCAGCGGTCGGTTTCACCGGGCCGGTTGGCCAGGCTCTTGATGGCGTTGCGGCTGAAGGCGAGGACCCGTTCCTGCACGAGGTCGTCGTCGTTGCGGAAGAAGTCGATCAGCACCTGGATGAAGGTGGCGATGGCGACGGCGTAGTAGGCCAGGTCGACGGCGTTGAACTCGGGGTACTGACCGGCCGGGTACTGCTCGATGATCCGGGCGAACTCATTGAGCTGGTGAATGATGTCGTCCAGGGTGCGGCTCAGCGCGTTGTACCAGGACGATGGACTGTCGTCGGCTTCCCAGCAGGCGACATAGGCCGGGATGCCCTTGGTGGTCCGGCCGTCGAACAAAGTGGTGCCCGAGTCGAAGTACCGGACCGAGCCCTTGTTGACCGAGCCGTACTCGCGGGTGACCTGCCTCTTCGCCGCTCCTTCGGCGTTGGAGGCGCCGTAGACCCAGTAGATCTCGTCGCGGGTGGCCTCGGGGGTGTCCCGTACGCAGACGAATTTATGCAGGTCCAGGCGGATGGTGAACGGTGTCTCCGCCGCGACGGTCCCTGCGTCCGCAGGCTGCGAGGAGTGCACGACGGTGACTCCGATGCCGTAGTCCGCCATCCCCTGCGCGAACTCCGGCGTGTCCAGCGACGCACCCTCCTCCCGCCCGGCCACGTCGACGATGCTCACGTTGGGCTGGGCGAGCACATCCGCGGCCAAGGTGGGCAGATCCTTCAGCAGATCGGCCTGGCTGTATCCCTCGGCCAGACCCCGCCCGGTGAGCGTGTCCGGAAACAACTGCGGCGCGCCCTGGGCAGTCGTCTCGGCAAGGAAAACGCGACCGAACTCACGGACCTCCTCCTCGTCCAGCAGCCGGCACACCCCGTCCACCAGACGCCGTTCCAGGTCCGTCAGCTCCATCCCGGCGTCCAGCCGGGCCGCGCCGCGCAGCATCACCCCGAGCAACAGCCGGGCATTGCGGCTGGGCTCGGCCCGCTGCGCACGGCGGGCACCGGCCGGCCGGCCCTGAAGCTGCGCCCGCAACCGTTCGAGACGTTCGCTGCGGGAGACGGGGAAGGTATCGGATGCCATCGTGCCTCCGGAGTTCGGAACCGCCTGCGGACGCCGGCCGCAGGACTTGCACGAGCATCTTCCCGTCGCAACGACTCACTGTCACAGATCATTTACAGACACCACCCCAAGGTGTCCGACCACGGGTCATCCCTGGCTGACACCGGGACATCGACCGAGCCGCTTTCGGGCCACCTCGCACAAGCGATGACACTCACCGGTCACGGCCCGCTCCCCTGCCGCGGTCGGGCCGATTCGTGTGGTGTTGCTGGTCGGCGGGCTTGACCACGTCGGCCGACAGCTCGGGGTTCGGCCGGCCCCCGACGACGCGGCGACGGGCATCGGCCGTGCGGGTGAAGGCAGCGAGCCTTTCCAGGTTCTGCGGTGTGCGCATCCACTCGCCGGGCCGGCCGTACGGCCCTCCAGGTACTCCTCGGGCATCGCGGCCTCCTGGTGGGCGTGGGTGGCGGTGGTCCGCTGCGCCGGGGTGAGGGCTGCGTACCGCACCAGGCGTCGACGGCGTGCGGCGCGTCCGGCGGCTGGTCACGGTGGCGGTCTTCGGTGTGCGTGGCGGCTGACGCGGTCGCGGCCGGGGCATCGTCCCGTCCAGCGGCCGGGGTGCGTGCGGCGCGGATCGCGTTCTGCACGGCGAGGCCGGCGACCCGGGCCCGTTCGTACCGGGACGACTCGCGGGGCGGGCGGCCTGCCGTCGCCATGGGCGATCCACCAGCGATCGGACTCGGTGAAGCCGGCCGTGCAGAAGAGCTGGTCGATGACCGCGTCCCAGCGGGCGGGCTGGGCAACGGCGGACTGGCGGGAATGGCAGGACAGGGCACGGTGGGCGATGTAGTCGTCGAAGCCGCGTGTGAACTCCTGGCCGCGCAGGGTCTCCAGCAGGTGCCGGCAGGCTTCGGCCAGGACGTGGCGACGGGCGAAGTGCCGCGGACGGTGGAGACGACCGCGGCGACATCGACGGCGGCGAGTACGGCGTCCACGTGCGGATCAACTCGGGCCCGGCTGATCACGGCCCTGAGCCCGGCGGACGGACTCGCGCAGCCGGTCGTGCAGCTCGGCCACAAGTCCTGCATCCCGCCGGCGGCTGAAGAAGGCGTACACCCGTGGCCAGGGTGGGAAGTCCGCGGGCATAGCCCGCCACTTGATGCCGTTGTCGACGAGGCAGCCGATCGAGTCGATCTTCTGCCGGTGGCAGTAGCCCTCCGGCCGCCCGCCCCGGCCGGCCGGCCACGTTCCCGAACCTGTGGGCGAGACGGTCACACCCAGGAGTGGACGGACTGGACCCGGCAACCGTGGCCACGCGACACTTCGGCAACAGGGCCTCTTGCTCCTCGCTGGACTCGACATCCGCGAGCTACCAAGAGGCACTTCTTCCATGCACCGGCACCGGCACCGGCACCGGCACCGGCACCGGCACCGGCACCGGCAGACTCCCCCGAACCAGGCCCCTGTTCGAACCCCACCGACCACCCGAGCGGATAGAGAACAGGCAGTCAGCTCGACGTCTAACCTCAAGGGTCGGTCCGCGTCATCGCGGGGACTTCGCTGCATGTCCGATTGCGATGAGGCCGACACCGGCAACCAGGAGCGATGGTGAGCGCCAGTTCCAGCCGATCAGTATCAGGATCGCCCCTGCTCCCCAGCATCTGGGTTGCCGTACTCGCTGCTGAAAGCATCGACCGGGCATGCTGCCAAGCAGCAGAGCGTGCACCCCGATGACGGCCAAGACCATGGCGAGGGCGACCAGCACAAAGAACGTGAACGAATCCCTTCCCCCTGCTCCTGGCTGTCACGCCGCATCGCTATCCAACCCGACTGCCGCGGAGATCTCAGAAGCTGTTGTCTTTCCGGACGTGATCGACGCGTTTCCGCTGGTCGCGGATAGGGGTGGTGGTTCCATGGGAGTGGTGGCCTGTCGGGTCGTCGTTCCCCCGGGGGGGCGCGGATGCCGTCGGTTGTTGGACTGCTGCAAGAGCACGAACTCGCCGCTCGGCGCGGGTCGACGGGCTGCGGGAGGAGGCCGACCGCATCCAGGCCGAGCTCGTTGCGGCCGAGCTGGAATGACAGCAGCGGCAGGACCCGGACCCACTCCGCGTCCGTCATGTCCGTCGGATACCGCCGCACACGCATCGGGGTGTCGGCGGCGTTCCCGAACCGGTGAGCCAGACGGTCACACGCGAGAGGGGCCGAAGTGGACTCCGTGTCCGCGGTGGCATACGACCGCGACAACAGGGCCCCCTGGCCGACGAGTTGGAGTAGACACCCTCCGAGCTGCCAAGAGGCCCTGTTCCCATGCCCGGCACCGGCCCCAATCACCCGATCGCATGTCCTGTCGGACTGCGGCTGTCACATGGTGGGGCCGTTGACAAGCTGGGATGCCGGGCCGTGTGCGACCGCAGAGGCGTGGAGTTCTCAAGCGATCTCTACGGAAGTCTCGTTCGCGATAGAGGCGGGCCACGGCCATGGAGACGTCGGTGTGACCCGCCATGCCGTCTGTTGGTCGCGGCCGTTTCAGGCTTGGTTTCCGGGCTGGAGCCTCAAATATGGGTCAGGGTGCGGTCCAGAAGGGGAAGCAGGCGATCCCAGTGGCGCTTCAGCCCGGAGGCGCTGTAAGCGTCGGTGTCGGACATGGTGAAGCCGTGGATGGTGCCCGGGTAGATCTCGGAGGTGTAGCCGACACCTGCTGCATCCAGGGCCTGGTTGAGCTCGCCGAGGGCCTCAGGTGTCATGTCGCCTTCGGCGTGCCCGAGGTGGACCTGGGCGGTGAGCTTGGAGAAGAGGTCGGGCCCATCGACGCCCACGGGGCCGTGGAACGCGGCGACGGCCGCCACCTGGTCGGGATGGGCCGCGGCGGTGCGCATCGCGTAGAGGCCGCCTATGCAGTAGCCGGTCACCGCGACGGGTCCAGCGCCGACCTCGGGCTGAGTGGTGAGGAACCTGATGTAGGCGTCGGCGTCGCTCAGGACACGTTCGGCGGTGTGCGCCTCGATCAGGGGCATCAGCTGGGCGAAGACCGCAGGCCGGACCTCCTCTCCGATGTACTCGGGAAGCTCGACCAGCGGTGCCGGGCCGTGCCGGTAGAAGGAGTTGGGGACGAGCACGTAGTAGCCGTGCCCGGCCAGTTCGCGGGCCAGCTCTCGCAGCACGGGCCGGATGCCGAAACCGTCCGCGTACATCAGCACCCCTGGGTGCCTCTCGCTGTGGTCGGGGAAGGCGGCGAAGGCGTCGGCCTGGCCGTCCGTGGTGGGAATCCGCAGCGTCTTGGTGGGCATGAATACTCCTGTCGTTGTTGATGTGCAGAGCCTGTGATCAACACGACGGAGGCGGAGCCCGCGCAGCAGCGCAAGAGCCTCGATCGGACAGCGGGCCCAAACCGGCCCGTACGGCGCTCAGAAGAGCCCCGGGTCACCAATCCGTGTGTGGCGCAAGGCCGTCCCGGTATTCATAGCCACACAGCGTAGCCCACCGACAGGACATCGAGACTCCCCTTCGACGGACACCACTCAAGATCGGAAAGACAACAGCTTCTTGAGCCTGTTGATCAGTCGCTCGTCTTCGGTCGAGTACCCGCGCAGGTGAGGCCGGGTCAGGGTCGGCAGACCCCGTGCTCCCAGGCCCAGGCGGCGATGCCGACCCGGTTGCGCACCCCCAGCTTGCGCTGGACACTGGCGATGTGGTTCTTCACCGTCCCGGTGGCGATGAAGAGCTGCGCCGCGATCTCGGCGTTGGTGCTGCCGCCGGCCAGCAGCGTCACTATCTCCCGCTCACGGTCGGTCAGGGGGGCCGCCCCTTCGTCCGGGTCCGTCGCGGCCGGACCGGCAGTGAGTTCGCGCAGCAGCCGGACCGTGACCTGCGGACTGATCAGGGTGTCCCCGGCTGCCGCCGCGCGGACCGCCTCGATCAGCAGGGTCGGACCCGATCGTTTGAGGAGAAAGCCGGCGGCGCCGTTCCGGAGCGCGGCGTGCACGTACTCGTCCAGGTCGAACGTGGTCACCACGACCACCCGGAGCGGGACGGCCACGTTGGGGCCGGCCAGCAGGCGGGTGAGTTCGAGCCCGTTGACGCGCGGCATGCGGATGTCGGCGAGGACCACGTCCGGCCGCAACTGCCGGGCCAGCTCGACCGCGGCGCCGCCGTCCGCGGCCTCGCCGACAACCTGGATGTCCGGCTGGGCGTCGAGGACCATACGGAAGGCACTGCGGATGCTCTCCTGGTCGTCTGCGAGCAGGACGCGGATCGGGCCGGTGCTGGTCGGCGCCGTGGTCGTCGGGGCTTTGCTCATCGCGGCTGGGCCTTTCCGGGGCGGAAGGGGATGGGGAAGGAGGGGCGGCGGGT